>CAZMIN010000010.1:12786-16649 GCA_964566405.1 Candidatus Woesearchaeota archaeon
ACCCTCATTATTATAGGATATCAAAGCCCTGTAGTACAGCGGTCAAGTATGATGGGTTCTGGACCCGTCGACCCAGGTTCGAATCCTGGCAGGGCTATTCCTAACATTTAAATATACTTTATTCCTCAATAAAACATGAAAGAAAACAAGGGAGAAAAAGAAATTGGAAGGGTTTCCAGTTACTTCAGCCATGTTGGAGTAGCTGCCATACAGCTTTCAGGGAAATTGAAAGTAGGGGACAAAGTACATGTGAAAGGCCACACCACTGATTTTGAGGTGGGTATCGACAGCATACAGATAGAGAGAAAAGATGTAAAAGAAGCTAAGAAAGGAGACCACATCGGAATAAAAGTCCCTGAAAAAGTGAGACCAAACGACAGGGTTTTTCTAGTGAAATAAACTTAAGGTTTATAAAAAGATTTTTTCTTAATTTTATAATAGAAGCTCCTGTAGTCTAGAGGCCAAGGATTCCACCCTCTCACGGTGGCGACCCGGGTTCGAATCCCGGCAGGAGCATTTCTTAAAAAAAAGAAAATTATTGAAAACTATCCTAAATGCTCTATCAATTATTCTATTCTTTAATCATGCGTTGTTAAATAAGAATGAGCTAAAAGTAAATTAAAATCTCTGTAATCCCAATTTTTCTAAATTAATTATGATATTGTAATCACAATCTAATAAGAATATAATCAAAAGGTTTATATACTATTATTCTAATGTTAATGATACGATATAAAAATGCCACCTAAGAAAAAAGAAGTTGTGAAAGTTCAAATAGCTTTTACTAAAAAACAAATGGAAATAATTCGCGGCTATAAAGATATTTTCGGGGATAGTGATGCTGAAATTGTAAGATCAATAGTCACAAATTGGTTAATATCAAAGAAGGATTCCAAAACAGGAGTGGAAAAATGTAAGTAATCCACTAAGGAAATAGAAAATAAAAAAAGGATAAAATGAACAATAATAGATTTTGCTTTTTATTGTGTATACTTTTTCTAGTTTTAACTATTTCTTTTGTCTCTGCAATCACCACAATAGATGATAACCAAATAACCACAAGGAAATTGAATGTTAGTAGTTCTGCTATTTTTAATAGTGGCGTAAATATAACTGGAAATTTACATATGGTCGGGGCAATTACACACAATAGCCCTGTTTCACTTCGTGAGGGATTAGAAATAGTCATCGCTAATGGAACTGATGGCTGGCAGGACGCTTTCCATATCTTTGCCAGCACTTCAAAAGCAAGGGCAGAACCAGAGCATACAGCCCTTACCAGTGAAACAAACCGTTCTTTAATATTCTTCACTCATAATCTTGAAAATCCTTATAAGATGGGGTATATGTTTTTTGATGATGTTAGTAATCGCTCTAATTTTGTAATAAATCAAGGTGGGGCAAACAGGTCTTCTATTTTTGACAGAAGTTTAATGATTGGAAAATCTTTAGGAAATGCATCAATAGATGAAAATTATACATTATGTCAAGGATTTAATTTAATAGATTGTAATACACCCTTAACAGGGGCAGATTTAGGAGTTGAAGATGATATTGAAGCTAAGGGTTCGTTGTTTATACAGGAAAATATTAATGCTACCGGAAATTTCAGTTTAGGACAGAAAATTGTTTTTACATTGGGAGAAGTAATTGATAATATTGTTGATGGATGGGTTCGAATTACAGGAGGTTTGAATGTAACTAATGATACTCTTATTGGGGGGGATTTGAATGTTAGCGGAGATCTTAATGTTAATGGAAACGTGACTATAAATGGAGTTGCTCTAAATCATTATCCGTCGAGTTTGAATCTAACTGCAACAACATATGCGGGAAATTTAACTAATGGCTCATATCAAGGTTATGCAGCAGGGAATACAATTTGTGGTTTAGAATATTCACGAAGTCACATGTGTGATGAATTTGAAATAACTCAATGGTTTGCCGGAAACGGGGGGATGGGGGTGACAGGTGATGCTTGGATAAATGCAGGCGGGCCAAAATATGTTCCAGCAGATATTCCTGTTAATGACTGTAATGGATGGACACATGGAACAGCAGGAACTTATCTAGGAAATTATTGGCATTTTAATACTACATCAGGAGGTGATGGGAGGGCAATTAATTGCGGAACTTCCCTTAATTTAGCATGTTGCACATATTAAAGAAACTAAGTTTTGTATTTGTAATAATCTTCTTAATTGGAGTTGTATCTGCTGCAAATTATTGGGTAAATGATCCAAATGATTGTCCAACCTCATATCAATCCCAAACATGTTCAGGAAGTGATAAAGTCTGCGGATATTCGGGAGGAGTTACCTATTGTTATGACATGAGTGGTGTGAGCGCACCAGGGGGTTCTGCAACATCAACATCAAGTTATTCAGGGGGTTATGATGGAGGGTATATATTAGATTGTTATAGTTATACAGGCTCTGAACCATTTTGTACAAATAATAATGCTATGCGGTGTGATATGGATTCAACTTGTAATAATGTTAATAGAAGAACACAGTGTGAAGCTAATAAATGGAGTGGAGACGTGGGAGACACCACATGTACAACTTGTAAAAGCGGGTATACTTATTGCGATGGGAGTTATGAGGATGGAGACGGTTGTGAAATTCAAACAGGAGTAACACAATTTAATCATACCTCTGGAGTCTTAGAAGATAACGCTGTTCATAATTCTTCTTGTGAAGCCGAGTGTTCTGGAAGTTATTTAGATTGTGATGGTGATTTGGGAACAGGTGGAACAGGTTGTGAAATTTTGAACGGAGGGGCATGTACTGTCGGAGTTTTGTCTGGAACATATTCTGGATGTTCTGGTAGTTCTGGAAATTGTGTTGTGACTAAATCATATTTTGAGACAGGAACAGAGACAGCATATCAAACTAATGATTCCCTGCTCTGGGGGGCCCAGTATGGCACTGGATATTTGATTAATATGACTAATGGTTCAGATATGATGTTTGGTGTTAATAATTCAGGATGTGTTGTTTTTCCTGATGGAACCACACAGTGTACTCAAGCCACAGATACGAATGTCTCTGGTCTTGTGCCTTATACAGGTGCTAATCAAAATGTTGATTTAGGAAGTCAGAATATAACAACAACTGGTTCTGGATTTTTTACATGGTTAGGAAGCATTGGTAATTTTATCACAGGATTATTTGTCCAGGATATTAATGCTAGTGGAAATGTCGATATTTCTGGGAATTTGAGTGTTGATATAGATACCTTGTTTGTTGATTCGGATAATAATCGTGTTGGTATTGGAACAACTTCTCCAACTGAGAAGCTTCATTTAGCGAATGGTACGTTCTTGCAAACGCCTGGTAATCCTGTCCATGTTGGCTCCATAACTGATGACGCTACTACTGAGCTTGTTGGCGCTATGGCAATCTATGTGTCTGGCAAGTATGCCTATGTTGCAGCATACGGAGATAACGGCTTCGAGATACTCGACATTTCTGATCCTAGTAATCCGACTCATGTTGGTTCTATTGATGATACTGAGTGTGATGCTGCTAATAATAATAAATGTGAGCTTCTTAATGCTCGTAGCATTCATGTGTCAGGATCGTATGCGTACATCGGATCGGAAGCTGGAGGTGGCGGTGTTGAGATACTCGACATTTCTGATCCTAGTAATCCGACTCATGTTGGTTCCATTAATGATTCTGTTTGTGATGCAGCCAATGGTAATGCTTGTGTGCTTGATATTGTTACGGATATTTATGTTTCTGGTAAATATCTTTATGTTACGGCACAAGCTGATGATGGTGTGGAGATACTAGATATCTCAGATCCTAGTAATCCGACTCATGTTGGTTCCATTAATGATTCTGTTTGTGATGCAG
>CAZMIN010000010.1:16749-18648 GCA_964566405.1 Candidatus Woesearchaeota archaeon
CCAATGGTAATGCTTGTGTGCTTGATAATCCTTCTAGAATTCATGTATCTGGAAAATATGCTTATGTTGTAGCATCCGCAGATGATGGTCTTGAGATTTTGGATGTTTCTGATCCTAGTAATCCGACTCATGTTGGCTCCATTAATGATTCTGTTTGTGATGCAGCCAATGATAATGCTTGTGAGCTTGCTGGCGCTATTGACATCCATGTCTCTGGAAAATATGCCTACATCGCAGGGTTAGCAGATAATGGTGTTGAGATACTGGATATATCAAATGTTAGTAATCCTGTTCATGCTGGTTCCATAGCTGATGATAGTACAACAGCATTTCTTGGTACTCGTGGCATCTATGTCTCTGGAAAGTATGCTTATGTTACAGGGGAAACTGATGACGGTGTTGAGGTATTGGATATCTCCAATGCTAGTAATCCCATCTCCGTTGGTTCTATTAATGATACTATTTGTGATGTAGTAGTTGGAGGCAATGGTTGTGAGTTGGATAAAGTTAATGGAATCTATGTCTCTGGCAAATATGCCTATATTACAGGCGTTACTGATAATGGAGTGACGATACTTGATATCGGTGGTATTGATGCACCTGCTGCTAGCATTGGCAACATTGAAACAACTTCTTTATCTGTAACTGAAAATGCAATTGTTGGAAATAATTTATATGTGCAGAGTGGATTGAATGTCGGTCCTAGGGGAATTTTATCTGATGGACCTGTTAGTTTTGATAATGGTACTTTAGAGACGGGTAATGGGACTGTGACTGTTACGGGCGATTTGAATGTAACTGGAACTTCTTATCTTGGTGATGTTACTGTAAGTGCTGATAATATTACTGTCAATGGAATCGTTTCTAAAGATGGTAATATTAGTTTTTATAATAATTCTGGAAGTGAGACTGTAAGGATAACTAATAATGGTAAGGTTGGTATTGGAACAACAAGCCCTAGTAGTAAGTTAGAAGTACAAGGAGCAGGACTTTTTAATGATAGTGCGGGGAGCATTAATTTAAATCCATTGGATGGTTCTATAGAAATTGTTAGAACATCAGGAATACCTTTCATAGATTGGAAAGACAATAACAGTGAAGATTTTGATTTTAGGTTGCAGCAGGGAGGAGCCAATAGCATGGGTTTTTCTAGCTCAACTACAAGTAATATATTATTCTTAAATGGTTCATCAGGCAATGTTGGTATAGGAACAACAAGTTCAGACGGGACCTTACATGTTCATACGGCCCCGGCAGGAGCGGTTACTGCGGTTTCAGGTGCCGATGATTTTATAGTCGAAAACAGCGTAGATGCTGGTATATCAATTCTTGGCCCAGATAATGCTTTTCAATCCTTAGCTTTTGGCAGTCCGGCAGATGCCGTGGGTGCCAAAATACGGTGGACCCACGACGAAGGAACACTTGAAATTGGATCGGAAAGACTAGGCGGCGAAGTGGCATTCTTCTCAGGTAATTTTGTTGAAGCAGCAAGATTCGATAGTGCTGGTAAATTGGGAATAGGGACATCAGGCCCTTTAAATCAATTACATGTTTACTCACCTAATAATGCTGGAGGTATTACTATAGATGGGGCTTCTAATCCGGCACTGACTCTGCGTGTAGATAATATTACTATTGGTTATTTAGCAAGTGTTGATGGTGATGGTAATTACTTCACAGACGCGGTAATAAATGATACTATTCTAAAAGGAGAGTTTGGTCTTAAACTTGGTGTCGGTTCAGATAATTCTTCAATAGCAATTGATTCTTCGGGAAATGTTGGAATAGGGACAACAAGTCCTACTACTGAATTAGAAGTCGTTGGTGATATTATCTCAGCAGGAACTAAATGGACAAGCAGAACTAGTGCGAAAGATGAATGGTGGATGGATATAATTT
>CAZMIN010000011.1:0-17506 GCA_964566405.1 Candidatus Woesearchaeota archaeon
AACAAAGCGTATTCTTCGACAGGAGATTTCTTCCTCTCCGGCAGCATAGAATCTGGAAAAATTATATCGTTCGCAAAAAGAATTTCTTTATCCCCAAAACCTTTGAAACCTAAAACAGCATCAAGGGCGATGTCTTCTGCCTTTTCATAGAGTTCTGGCTTGTTCGAATTAATCAAAATCCTCACACTCCCTGTAAGGTCTTCTACTTCCAAAAGCATGTTTCCATTCTTCGTAACCCTCTTATCAGAAACTATTCCTATTATTGATATTCCTTGCCTCTTCATCGTGAGTTTATTTATAGAAATGGGACTGTCCAGTTCTGAATGGTCTTGTAAAATATATTTCATCTCACAAAATCTATCTCTGAAATTCTTAACAAGATCTTCCACCCCTGCTTTTTTCTTGAAAGAGGGTGCTTTCGATAGAACCTTTACACCAGTAGGTTCTTCACTCATCTGCTGTGTAGAACTTGAAATCTCTTTTGAAATTTCAATATGTAACCCTAATTTTATTTTTAATTTTTCTAACTTTTTTTGGTTCTCTTCAGGGAGTGTTAGAAAGAATTCTCCGACTCTTTCTTTATTCTGTTCAAAAGTCTCTTTTGTTATGATTCTCCTTTGGGTTGAACTCTTCAGTTTCTCTATAATCAGTTTAACAGATTCTGTATCTGTAGTTTCACTAAACAAATTCAGAATTTCTTCGTCGAGAAGTAATCCTCTGTCGATGCAAAATTTCAGTATTTCTCTTGGATCCATCTTGATTATTTATAGTTAATAGATTCTTCAATTATCTCTTTAGCTTTGTTGATTATTGGTTTTGCAATCGCTAACTTAATCTCCCTCATCCTTCCACCCCTTCCTTTTGAAATAACCCTTACATTGATTATCCCCAACATATCAAACTCTTGAATTATATCACTAACTCTTCTCTGAGTAAGGGCCTCTATTTTATTCCTGACACACACTTCCTGATATAGATTATAAACATCCCCTGTAAAAATAGGCTTCTTATCATCTTTTTCTGATAATTTTATTATCGAATGCAAAACAAACTGGAATTGTCTCGGCTCTGTTTTAATAACATCAAGAATTTTATCCCTCTCTATTTTTTTGTTTGACTCGTCTATGTACTTAAGGAGAATTCTCTTGGAACCATCTCTTTCCGCAAGCTCTCCTGCAATCCTCAGTAAATCTAAAGCCCTTCTAGCATCTCCGTGCTCTCTGGCGGCATAGGCGGCACACTTTGCAATAACACCTTCTTGCACCGCGTTTTCCTTGAAGGCTAGTTCAGACCTCTTACTTAATATATCCTGGAGTTGTATAGCGTTATAAGGGGCAAAGACTATCTCTTCTTCTGAAAGAGAGCTCCTTACCCGCGGATCCAACCCATCTAAAAAAGTCAGATCATTGCTTATTCCCACCACACAAATCTGTGTTTTCGACAGTTCTGAATTGAGCCTCGTCAAATTATACATAAAATCACCGGAAATTTTCTTCACCGCCTGGTCTATCTCATCGAGAATCAAAACAATGAATTGTTTTTCAGAATCAATAATATCTATAAATTTGTTATAAACAGTCTCTGTTGGTAACCCCGTATTCGGAACAGTTCCTCCTAATTTTCTTATTAGTTCTGCGAGAATCCTATATTCTGTATCAGACACTTTTTTTAATCTGCAGTTTAAATATTCTATCCTTAATTTAAAACCAGCGTCTTTTTTTACCCTCTTCAAAAGCTCGTCCCTGACGTATTGAACAGAAAGAGTCTTTCCTGTTCCTGTTTTCCCATAAAGAAATAAATTACTGGTCTTCTCCCCTCTCAAAACAGGCGCGAGTATAGATGCTATCTGTTTTATCTGCTCTTCTCTGTGTGGAATTTCCTCGGGGCGGTAATTGGTCTGTAGTAGAGATTTGTCTTTAAACACCCTATTTTCTTCAAAAGAATTAAAAATTTTATCGAGGTCTGTTTTCATTTTTTATTAAAGACCCACACGTATATTTCGCATGGAAATTTTTTAAATTTTAAATTTCGCAACGAGAAAAACAGAGTGTCTTATATAAAGGATTATAACTACTAAAAAAGAAGGACACCTCTATTTCACATGGAGTGTGGTTAATTTAAGATTTTATTTTACTTCGTTATGTTCTTAACTAATAAATTTCATACCCTCTTATATATTAATTAAAAATTTTATTATTATTATTATTATTATAATTATTATATATAATATATAATATATATAATATATCATATAAATTTTTATAAATAAATAATATAAATCAAAAAACTAAAAATTCTTTTATAAATACTTCTACAAGAAACAAAGGGGTGAGGGTCTTCCAAAGCAGGATAGTATATACTATTAAATCTATTTAATTTTACAGAAAAGTTTATATATTATTTCCCTCTGCTTCTGTCATGCAGAATAATAAAAATCCGTTTGGTGCTCTTCTGGGAAAAATGATTGTTACCAAAGAAGGTAAGAGGTTGGGGTTTGTTAAGGACATAACTTTTGAGACTAATTCCGGAGAATTGATTAGTCTGGTGGTCAAGGACTCCACACCATATACAAGGAACCTAAATCTCGAAAGAACGTCATCAAAAGATCTCTTGATTCCATACAGCGCAATAATTGCGATAGGAGATTTCGTCATTGTTTCGGAAGAAGACCTGATCTAAATCTACTTTTTTGTTAATATAAATATTTAAAAACCCTCTACGAATTAAAATATGATGAGGGTCGTCGGATTTAATTTCACGAAAATAAGCATAGAAAGCCTAAAACAGATTACAAAAGGATACAAGATAAATACAGAGATAGATGTGCCTGAGATAAAGCCTATGAATCTTAAGGGTAGCCCTATTAAGGCTAAGGAAGAAATTATAGAGGCGGAATTCATATATAGTGTAAAATATGACCCTGATTTCGTTAAAATTAGGTTAGAAGGAAACATATTATTTTCCATGGATTCCAAAACAGCCAAAGATATTCTAAAACAATGGAAAAATAAGAAGATGCCCGATGATTTCAAGTTCTTCTTATTCAATATGATTCTGAAGAAATCTACATTAAAGGCCCTGGATTTGGAGGAAGAGCTCAATATACCCCTTCATGTACCGCTGCCTTCTTTTAAAAAACCAGAAGAAGGGTAGAATCTTAACATGAAAATTTCTGAAAAAAAGAGGGAAAAAATTTCTGAACAAATCCTCGCTTTCTTATATTCCATATCACCACGGTCTGTCCTCACATACCATATAGCTCAGGAGATAGCCAGGGATGAAGAATTTGTGAAGAAACTCCTCTTAAATTTAAAGTCTAAGAACCTAATTATAGAAATAAAGAAGAATCCTAAAGGGGTGTTTTATACAAGGAGATCTCGTTGGAAACTGGGTGATGCAGCATACAAAGCGTATAAGCAGAATCAACACACAAATTCTTAAATACAAGAAGTATTTTTTTTAAACATGGATGATGTAAAAAGAGCATTCCAAAACGTTAGAATAGATATGGAAAATCTACAGACAGAGATAAAATTTCTAAAACAAGATATAAGTGAAATGAGGGAAGATCTTGTTGAAATATGTGAAATAATTAAGAAAATAGGTGAAAATAGGGCTTCGACACAACAAACCCAAAAACCAACATCTTCGACACATCCTTCGACACTCCAACACACCCCAGAGGTCTTAAAACCCCAAAATATAGCTATTTCCACTGGAAATCAAGGGGTTCCAACAGACAGACAGACAGACAGACAGACAGACAAATACGGCCAATTTTTACCAAAAAAACAGGAAAATTCTATTGATGATGCGGCTAGGATACTAGATTCTCTAGATAGTATTAAGAAAGAACTCCGTCTGAAATTCAAGAGATTAACAGATCAGGAGATATTGGTCTTCTCTACACTATATCAATTAGAAGAGGAAATAGGTTTTACCGACTATAAAACAATTGCGCAGAAGCTAAACCTTACCGAGAGCTCTATTAGAGATTACATCGGAAGAATCATAAAAAAAGGAATTCCCGTCGAGAAAAAGAGAATAAATAACAAAAATATTCAGTTAACCCTCTCTAAAAATCTTAAAAAAATAGCAACCCTCTCTACTATTCTTCAACTAAGGGATCTATAAGTCAGTTTCCTCTTTACCGAATAACTATAAAATTACCCTCACTTTCCTGATTTTAGACCTCTTTTTCCGCCAAAAACCACTATTTTTTGGCTTTTTTCCTTACTCCAACACTCACTTTAGCCTTTTTTAACAGTTTTTCCTTTAGGGCCTCTGGTATAAACACTCGCTTTTTACCGTTTTTCTCCACCACCTCTTCTATAAGACCACCACCAACTTGCTTAATCCTATTTAACTGGCCCCTTATCGTCGACCTCTCTTTTCCAAGCATGGCTGCAAGATCATCATAACTCAATTTCATATCAGTGTTCAACAAAACCCAAAGAATTGCTCTTTCTGTGATTGAAAATTGCTCTAATTTTGGTGTTTGAACAGGTGTTTGAACAGGTGTTTGAACAGCATAAACAGCTGTCTGTTTATTAAACACCTGTTTGGGTGTTTTAAACAACCCTCTTGGCTTCATATCATTCATGATAGAAAGCACATTTTTCAATCCTTCAACTTCTTCTTTTACCGACGATAAAAGCTCTTTTAGGTCTTCAATATCTCTTTGTTGTAAATTTTTCTCAGATTCAAGGTGTTTGATCCAAATACCAACAGCACCTATGTCTTTTTTAACAGATTCAAAACTCTTCTTTGTATCGTCTTTTAGCTGTTCTACCTCTTTTTTTCCAGAAAACCACCAAAACATACACCTTTCCCGTAATCAAGCTTTAAATATTTTTTGTTTTCCGTCGACAAAACCAAAGAGAATCAAATTAAAAAAATACTAAAAAATACAAAAAGATGTGTCGAAGACCCATGGTTTCCCATGGAAAAACAGCAAAAAATAACAGTAAACAGCTGTTTAAAACAGCCATAAACACCCAACCAAGAAACAAACACCCTTGCACAAAGATAACCTAAGTGCACAACCTTCGCCCGAAACCAAAGATTGGTTCGAAAATTGCAGCAAAATTTTATAAACACCAATATTTTAATTATGAGATGAAGAGGAAGATAATCAATTCTCTAAGGGCAGGGGTAAAATTCAAGAAAGAATTTCGAAGACAGATTCGTATGTTAATTATAGTTACCTTAGGTTTCACAATTGCGTTTAGTTGGAGGCAAACAATCTTCGATGCATCCCAAGCAATAGTTCAATTCCTCACAAACGTGCAGGGATCTACAGCATTGAGCGTTCTCACGTCGTTATTTATTACAATAGTCAGCCTTCTTATCATCTATTTAGCAGCTCATTACCTCAAAGATAATCAAGAAAACTATTGAGTGTGGAATAATAATATTTATAAGGGTATTAATTTTTTAATTGAACATGATTAGAAAATATAAAGCAAAGCATGGAGAAGATATTCAACAAGGTCTTTTTTCATTTAATGGAACAGAGACCCTTGTGCTTGTGGAAGATAGGGGAAAAAGATCATATTCTGTATATTTTTTTCCAAATTCAAAACCGATTCCTCATAGTGGTCTTGCGCAAAGACTTACTCCTTTATCAGACACTAGAAAGAGCGAAATCTTAAGAGACTCAGAAATTCCAAATTGGTTAGCCTATCAAATTAGGGGAAAACGAGATTTAGGAAGAGCTGTTGATGAGTCTTTAAGTATATAATTAGAGTCTAGAACTAAGCAAACCTAAGTGAACATGACCATCAAAAGTAATTCAGACAGAACCTGTGGAATTTGCGAGTATTGTGTTTTCTGGCCAGAAGATCCTTCTTACGCTGGAATATGTCTCTTAGCTGATTCAGTTAACGTTAATAAAAGAAACCTTTTTTTTGGAGGTATAAGTTCTCAGAATCTTTGCAGATATAGCAGCTTCGCAGAAAATTCCAGAAACGGAACAAGATTTACACGAGAGGAAATAGCAGAAATTGTGAACAGTGCACCAGAAACCCTTTTAGGAAAGGTCACGGCAGCAGATATAATTCCAAGATGTGGTTTAATTCTTAAAAATTCCTAAAAAAGCAATTTTACACGTAAAAGGTTCGTGCAATACGGGTTGAACGAACCAGCAGAAATTAGTGTGATAATAAATCTTTTATTGTGTCGGAGTTTGTTCTGCTAATTCTGCAAGTTTTGATTCTACAAATTGTCTTTCCTGATCTAAAAATTTCAGGACTTCTTGAGGATCTACCTCCGCCATAAACATTCTCTGACCGGTTTTAGTAATCAAAAATGAATCCATTCCATGATGCTGCATATACCAATTACCACCTCTTTGTGAAAGATAACATATTCTTTCATTATGCCGACATTCATAAAATCCTTCTTTTAAGGTTCCTTTGGCTAATTTTGGGTTTACTTCCATATAGATGGTCATTGTAAAAAATCTATAAATTCTGTATTTTTAAACATTTCTGTGTTATGAGAAGTCATGGATTAAAGTCCAACACCACCCTTTCCAATTACCCCACCAGATGAAACAGGTGTAAAATTCCCTAAAAGAGCATCAAGAACATTTCTATGAATTCTAATACTACCTCCAGGATTTTTATCACCACTAAGATGAATAAACCTTTCTATAGATAACTCATGATTTCCTTGATTAAAACAAACCTTATACATCTCACGACCACCTTCACCAAGAGCTCTAACGGCAGCACTTTCGTCAGAATCACAATATATTATTTCATTTGAACCAATACCATTCACCACCACATATTTCGCTTTTATCATTGTAAAAAATCAAAGATTCCCTCTTTTTAAGATTTATCGTCATGAAGAATTCTCACACCAACCTTGTCCGAACCTTTAGGGGTTATTTCCATAAATTTCTTTTCCAATCTCTTCTAAAGTATGTATTACCATACTAAAAAGAACTTCAGATTCTTTTTTTAAAAAGATCTTATCAGGGTGTGCAGCAGGATTTCTTAAATTGAGTCTAAGATAATTTAAATGGTCTAGCAATCCCTGATTTTTTCTTGGTAAGGCTCTAAGTTCTTGTATTATTCTATCCCAATCAATAAAATTTTCACCACTTATCTCATTCCCTGTTTTTGCAAGATAGTATTCTCTGAGGATACCTTCAACAGCTCTAAACAAAATAATAGAAGCAGCCGTAGAAGCTCCAACCAAAATACAGAAGGCCCCTTCCGTTAAATCAGCCTTAACAATATCCGAAAATTTATTCCAATATCGCTCTTGAAAAAAGTTATTAACCCCTTCCATTAACATTTCAAGATTTAAGATACAATCCTTAGGTATACCCACAATTTTCTCTTTTCTTAACAAAATTATTAATCTATCCCTCCATAAAGTTACTTTGTTCTTAAGCGACATAACGTCTGCTTCTTTTATGGCCTCCCCTTCTTTATATTTTTTATTTAAACCATCGATTTGATCTTGGATAGATTTTACACTATCAATATCATTAAGTTTTTCGAATGGTCTCTTAACATCCTCTAAAGCAGAAATTATATACGTTTCCCCTTTTACAAAAGGAACAATATAATTACATGCTTGTAAATATCTTATAGAGAGCCCCCCCTCAAATATTTCGCTAACATAACCCATTTTCTATAAAGAATAGAAAACTTCTTATTTTTTAAGCACTATTATACTCTAAGGCAACGATTCACAAACCACCCCATCCCCATCATTATCCAACCCATGAACATCCTCTGGCCCACAGACATCAAAGACGTTTTGGGCTATTCTTCTATCTCAAAATAAGCTACCTTGTTAGAAGGGTCGAAGAATAGTTTCGCCTTTGTTTTTAATAAAAAATCCACACCCAATAAACTGGGTTGGAATTGATTTTTCCCCTCTTTTATTGGGAAATCAACAGGCATTTCAATTTCGAATCCATCCCTAAATTTTAATCTCGACTTTTCAAGAACCTTTGCTATTATCTCCCCACCCCCAATATTAATTGGTTTATGTCTTCCCTCCAAACTTTTCAATTTTATTGGAGAAATCCTCATCCTTTTTGTATCTAATGGCCCTATTAATGTTGTAGGACTTCCAGTATCCACAATGGCACGTATTGGAATATAATTTTGAATTCCCTCTATTTTTAGCAAAAAATGAACCATCGCCCGTAAACTGCCAGCAAACTCGTAAACTTCTAAAGGAATTCTTTGCATTTTAAAGAATTAAGGTGAATCCTTCCGGATGAACAAATTCTATGAATAAGAAAGAGGGGTTTTCTCCTTCTTTGTCAAGCTTTCTTATAACCATATCTATATTTTTATCAGCAGCAATTGGTTTAGAATCTTTTATCGCAACAAATTGTTCAGTATATCCTTGTTTTCTTAATTTATCTATGTTTTTGTAGAACCATTCGCTATCTTTCTGAAATTTTTGTAATGATTGCATTTGTTCCATCCTTCTATCCACCCCTTCCCATTTTTAAAGTTTTCGTACTTTAAAAATATATCTTGGATTTAGCCCAACAATTCACAAACAACACCATCCCCATCATTATCCAACCCATGAACATCCTCTGGTCCACAGACATCAAAAACTTCTTGAGCTTCTGCTTGGGTTTCAAAATCTCCGCAGTTGTAGGTGTCTTCGTTGCAGACAAAAGTTGTTTCTTGTCTCCCAATAGTTTCATTAAAGAAATCATCAGTCCCCTCTTTGATTTGAGTCAAGGGATTCCATATAAAATATATTATGATTCCAGTCAACAGTAAAATGCCAAGCACTCCGAGAATTATCACAGGCCAGTTTCTCGGGCGTTTTCTCGGTTCAGCGTAAGGATATTTTGATGAGGGCATTTTATTAGATTATTAGTGGTTTCATTTTTTCTTTGCTTTAGACTTTTTCTTTTTAAGCATACTAAATAAAAAATTCCCTATGAGTGTAGGATATTTTAAATCAAAATCTTTAATTTCCCCTTTTTCAATTTCCTTTTTAAGGTTATTAAATTGATTTTCTAAAAACCATAAATAGAATGCTTCATAAAATAAGATTACTACCCCTCCAATCATGGCAGGAATCCACCATCCAATTTTAATGCTTTCTTGAAATAAGATGATTGTAGAGGGATTTTTATAAAAATAAGCTATTAGTCCTGCATAAACTACAAAAAGAACAAATATCAATCTTCTTTCATAACCGCTAATTTCTTTTAGAAAATCTCTTTTTATATTTATTAAATGTTCAAATTTTTTATTATTTTTCATTTCTTCCTCAATTTTATCTCCCCCTTTTTAGCCACAGGTTCTAGATCATCACCTTCCTTGAAACCAGCCTTTTCCACAGCTTCTTTTGGAATGACAACCTCATATTTAGGGTATGTTTGACCTTTTCGAGTATAATGCTTCTGAAGTTTCATATTATTAATAACCAAATGCTTTATTTAAACATATTGGCGCCGAAAGATTTATAAGTAGTAGGCGCCTATTAATGTCATGTTATGCTACTACAAAGAAACATTCACTCTTGGCTTTCTTAGTGCGTTTTTTGTATTTGCTATGGGGACTTTGTTTGAAGATTTTATTGGAGAATGGTTTGGGAAGGTTGGGGGATTATTTAGTTTAGTGAAGAGATAATGCAAATAGTTAAAAGTTAAGGTTTTTTAAGTGGTTTATGGAAAACTCATTATTTAATGAAAAAACTATCAAAAGACTGGTAGAAAACATAAAACCAAATAATAAACAAAAAGAATCTGCTCAATTATGGTTAGATTTAATGGAAAAAAATGAGTTAGTAAAAGAAAAAGAGGGTTATCTTAAGTTTTACGATATAATCTTAAAAGAACTTTTGGGTTATGATAATATCAAACACGAAAAAGAAGGTGTAGAATTTTCTTATGAAAAGGAAGGTAAAAGTATAGTTAGAATTGAAGCGAAGGGAATGAATACTAAAGATTTATTTGCCCCTCAAAAAAGAGTTAATCCAGAATCCCCCGTTCAACAACTTTGGAGATATATGGGATTGCATGCCACCCCTTATGGGATTGTTACTAACTACCAAACATTTGTTTTATTTAAGTATGAGGTTGGTAGCTTGAAATATCATTTATTCAACTTTGAAGATATTAAGAAAGATAAAAATAAATTAAAAGAACTCATAGCTTTATTCTCAAGAGAGAGTGTTAACAACGGATTCGTAAATCAGGTATATGAGAAATCTTTGGAAGAAGAGAGGGAATTTACAAAAGAGTTCTACAAGTTATACCATGAAACGAGGTTGATGCTGATAACAGAATTTGAAGAGAACGATAAAAAAATTACAAGAGCAGGAACAGTTCATTTCGCACAACTTTTCTTAAACAGATTAATGTTTGTTTTATTTGCAGAAGATACTGGAAAGTTAAGGGAAAAAATTCTGGAAGAAAAAATCTTGAATATGCTTGATAGAAACGAAGATTTATTGTCTCCTAGTACAAATTTTATTTCAAATATAATTAAGAGTGTTTTTGAAGATTTGAATAAGGGAAATCCCCCTGAATTTTTTGGATTTAATGGGGGTTTGTTTAGTAGTCAGATACCTCAGAGGTTTCTTTTTAAAGATTTTAGAGAAGATAAATTTTTCAAACATGAAAAACAACATTCAAAATTAAAGAAGAATTTGAAATTGAATGAAAAAGAGCAAGAGATTTTTAATAAATATAAAAATAAAATCAACCCAATTATAAAAAATATTCTGCTGATGGCCTCTTTTGATTTTAAGACAGAAGTAAATGTTAATATTTTAGGCCATATTTTTGAGCAATCTATTTCAGACATTGAAAATTTACAAGTAGGAAAAGAAGATTCAAGAAGAAAAAAAGAAGGAATTTTTTATACCCCTGAATACATAACAGATTATATTTGCAGAAATACTATCATCCCTTATCTTTCAGAAAAAGATTCTAAGAGTGTGTCTGATTTGATTAAAGAATACTCGGACAATATTGGAGAATTGGAGAAGAAGTTTAAAGAAATGAAAATCTTGGACCCTGCCTGTGGCTCGGGGGCTTTTTTGATTAAGGCGACAGATATAATGTTAGAAATTTTTAAGGGAATTCAGGGTTTTAAGCAATGGAAAGGAGAATACGATGCATCTATATTAGGTAAATCAAAGTTAGGAAAAGGAAGATTAGGTAAAAAACCCGAAGGTAAACAATTATCTTTGAAAAAAAGTTTTGAAGAAGATGAGGCAAGAGAAATCATAGAAAACAGCATTTATGGCGTGGATATTAATGATGAATCTGTCGAGATAACAAAACTTGCCTTGTTTCTGAAAATGGCAAGAAAAAATAAGAAACTGACAAACTTATCTAATAACATAAAACGAGGAAATAGCTTGATTGACGATCCAGAGGTCGCAGGGGAATTAGCCTTTGACTGGGATAAAGAGTTTCCATTCAAATTTGACGTTGTTGTTGGGAATCCTCCTTATGTGAGTCAAAAAGGTACTCTCGATAACCCAAATATTGCTTATAGTGAAAGAGATTATTACAGGAAAAAATATCAAACATTATCTAAAAATGAACTAAAAACAAGAGGAGGTGTTAAATTAAATTTGTTTGGATTGTGGATAGAAGGTTCCACTCATTTATTGTCTAAAAAAGGACTTTTAGGATTAATTGTTCATAAGAACTTATTAAAAATAGAGTCTTATAAATTTTTAAGAAAATATATTTTGGATACCCAAAACATTAGGGAGATTATTGATTTAGGGGCAAAAATATTTGAGGATGTTACGGGAGAAACGATTATATTAATTCTTGAGAATGAAACTGATCTTTCTAACAAAATAAAGATAAAAACAAGAGTCAATTTAGAAAAAAGAGAATATAATGAAATTAAAATAAAACAAAGTAATTTTTCTGATAATTCAGATTACATATTCAATATTTATGAAAACCCTTTTTTGAGATCTCTGAAACAAAAATTAAAGGAAAACTCAAAAAATTTAGAGGAGGTATATAAAATTGTTTCGTTTGGATTAAACACATCAGATAATAAAAAGTATTTTGTTAGGGATAAATTAGGAAATAAATACAAGAAAGCAGTCATGGGAAGAGATATTGCTAGATGGATCCTAAAATCTGCAGGTTATGTTTTCTATGATTCCTCTGTCTTAACAAGAAAAGGAGATGTAAATAGTTTTAATTCAGAGAAACTAATACTACAAAGAATAGGTGCAGAATTAACTGTTGCTTATGATAATGAAGGAACATACTGTTATAATTCAACAAATATGATTTTACAAAAAGATAAGAATTATAATTTAAAATATCTTTTGTGTTTATTAAACTCACGATTAATTAATTACTACTATGTTAACATGTTTTCGATGAAGTCACATTTGACTGTGAATGTTACTCAAGGTTATTTATCCCAAATCCCAATCCCAAAAATCTCTCCCGCCGAACAAAAACCCTTCATAGAAAAAGCAGACAAAATGCTTAAAATGAATAAAGAATTTTACGAGAAGAAAGAGAAATTTCTAAAATTGATAAAGCATGAATATAATATAGGGAAGATCACAAGAAAGTTGGATAAGTTCTATAATTTAGAATTTGATGATTTCATGGAGCAGTTGAAAGTTGATTTGAATATGAGTAAGAAAGCAGAGATTTTAGATTTCTTTGGAGAAAACAAAAAAGAACTACTAAAATTAAAGAATGAAATTGACAATACTGACAATAAGATTAACGAAATGGTTTACAAGTTATATGGTTTGACTGAAGAGGAAATTGGGGTTGTTGAGGGGGGTTTGGAATGACAAATTATGAAACTTTATTGGTAGGAATTTTGAGTGGGCTAGTTGGAGTGGTAGTGGGATCTTTCTCAACTTATTTTTTTAACAAAAAATATTTTCATTTTAGTTTAATCACAGAAAGTAAATTTAAATTGTATAGTTTTCTTTGGAAGGATTTATCAAACTTAAAAAAACAAGGTAAAATATTGTGGAGAGACGCCTCGTCTATAAATTTAAGATCATTCTCTAAGGTATTCTTCAAATTAGAAGACAGCATCGAAAACAATAGGTTAATTTTAGACGAAGAGGATTATTACGAATTAAAAAAAATTATTAAGAAATTTAAAGAATTTAAAATAGGAAAAAAAATTCTAATTCAAAGAAGACAACAGACAGATATTTCTCCAGAGGATATTTATGGATTAATAAACACAAATTCAAAATATAAAGAACAGTACGAGGATCTTATGAAGAATATTTTAATTAAGTTTAAGAGAAGAATCAACTAAGTATCTTTTAACTAAAGAAATCAGTTCGCTAAAACCAGCCCTTTTGAAGAATGTTCCATTCCAGGAGAAAAATGAATTCTTTCCTTTCCCTTCCCAGAATTAGCCACACTATAATTTAAAAAATAACTATAACCTTCAAAACCTCTATATAAATTATTTATAGGTCCAACATCATCATAGGTTATAACCCATTTTACATTTGTAATTTTTTTTATAACTCTCGAGATTTTCTTATGGTCTTCGTAATCATAATAATTAAGATATAATTCTCTTCCCTTGTAATAATAAGGAGGATCAAGATAGATAAGGCTTTTTTCAGGCAATTTATTCTTAAGATATTTTATTAATTCAATAGCATCCCTATTGTATACTTTTATCTTATTTTTATATGAAGAGATTAATTTTATTTTTGAAATTAAAGTTTCTTTATTGTATCTCGCATCAATCTTCCATTCTCCTTTTTGTTCTAATCCCCCAATAACCCCTGCATTAATTATTCCCGAAAAATTAGTTCTATTTAAAAAAAGTGTGGAAAATCCTAACGCTAACAAATCCCTTTTATTATTTAAATCATATTCTTCCTTATTTTTTTGAATTTCTTTTTGAAATTTCCAATTTTTTATAGTTATGGGGTTTTTTTTAATTAAATCACAAAGTTCTTCAGGATGATTCAATATTGATTTCCAAATGGAAAATATCGATTTATCTTTATCATTAATGACAATCTTGGAAACGTACCCTTCAATTAAAAGAGAGAGTGCAATAGAGGATCCTCCAGCATAAATTTCAACATAAGCTCCTCCCTTAAGATCATTATTCAGAATCAAATTCTTAAAGTATTTGGCCAATCTTGCCTTCCCCCCTGGATATCTAAGTGGTGAATAAAATGTCATTTTTATTTTTTATGGGTGATTTTTAACATTTCTCCTATTATGATTGATATGGCAATTGTTTGTTCTAAATTTGAAGAAGTAGAATAATTATGTGCTCCGATATGTAATAGTGAAGCTAAATTACCTTCTTTAACATTGTTGCTATCTATAGTTGTTTTTTGATCCTTGTTGAGTTTTGTTTTTGCACTCACAAAATTTGATTTAATGTAAACATCTAGATCATCCTTTTGAGTCTTTTTTGCAGAATCAATTAACAATCTTAAAGACATCCTAATTAGATTAGGAAATGTACTGGACAATCTGTTTTTATTTTTACAATAGAATTTGTATAGCTCTAAAATATCTAAATAAAGATCATTAGTTATGCTTTTCTTTAAATGTAATTCTCCTCCAAAAAATACATTCTTTATTGCATTTTGCCTTCGAGTTTTCTTTTCTGAAACAAGGTCCTTTTTATCTCTAAGATAATTTACTAGATTTGAAGAATCTTTATCAAATTTCTTTATTTTCCCTTTAAATTTCAAATCCCTATCCAAATGTATTTTAATTTGATATTTGTCATCTCCTCTTGAACCTATAATTCCCTCTTTTTTTAGTTCCACAATCTTGTCTAAGATCTCCCTAGCTGTTTTTTCATCATAGACGGAAACTAAATTATCCTGATCGTCAAAAGAAAATCCGATATCTTTCAACTTATTATCTGTTAAAATATTATTTTTCATAATATTTTCATTTAAATTTGGATTAGCACTGATTAATCCTGTCGCTTCTTCAAATTTAATAAACAGACTTTTTCCTTTCTCCAAATGTTTGTATGTAAAATAATCTCTTTCAAGCTGTTTCCATGAACCATTAAAAATATGTTTCCTTTCTATATTTTTGAGGGCAGTTTTTTTATCACAAACATTGCAAGGCACTTCTGACAGGTTTTTAAAATCTTCCGAAGAAGAGGGGATTAATTTTCCTTCTATTTGAGAATCCCATTCTGGATTTTGCAAGTATTTTATTATAGCTATTCTTCTATTTCCATCGTAAAGGATATACTTTTTATTCTCATAAACCACTGTTGGTAGCTCACTAAAATCGTAATGTCCTCCCATCTCCTTTATAAGATTAGTCAAATTCCATTTCTTTCTATCATCTTTTATAGCCCTTTTTATTATCTCCAGATCATTCATTTCCAAATCTATGGGATCTCTAGGATTCTCGGTCCAAAGATGAAGATCCGATACTGGTATTATTTTTATTTCTTGTTTTATTTCAGCTTTCATTTTATATACATATTAAAGAAAATAATATTATTTAAAATCTTTTCTTATCTAACCCTTTCCATCACACCACTCACACCCATCATCTGGCTTGGGTCCTGATAACAATTTTATTGCTTCTTCCCAAGCCTTTTCAGCCATTTCAACATCAACATCCATCTTAACTAGTTCTGTGTCAAAGATAACCTCTCCTGTTGGCGTTACTTCCTTTGGGATATAGAATAATAAGAAAAAATAATCTTCTGTCTCGTAGTTATTCTTTCTCAATAAGAAATTGTAAATATTCTGCTGAAACCTGTAATGTTCTGCAGTATCTTCTTTTAAAGGATAGCCTCTGGTCTTATAATCGAGAACAATAAGCTTCTTTCCTTTCACGAGAATATTATCCACTGCTCCATGTAATTCATTTCCTTTCTTATCTGTAAAAGAAACTCCCTTCCAATTACTTTGCCAGATTTTTAAGAGATCTTTATCATCAAATAATCTCATATTTTTACAAGATTTATTATCACATAATTCAGGTGGTAGTTGCTTTTTATCCCTGAATTTATCGAAATGAATCTTTAGAATCCTGTCCATTCCAGAAGGCAGAGAAGGGAAAATTCCCGCAGGTCTTTTCCAGACCTTGTGTTGTATAAGCCAGAAACACCTAGGACATTCTTTCATGAGATTTATCGCTGATGGAGATAGTTTGAATGTTTGCATGAAACATCAAGCCTTATAGAATATTAAAAACCTTTCCCTAGGCCCAATAACACCTCCAAGGATTTATATAAACTTAAACATAATAATCTATTTAAATGTCCAATCTGATTGGTATTTTATGGTAGATGACACAATAAATTTAATTACCCCAGAAAAAATTAATTTATTAAATCACCCTTTCTTAAATGAAAAGTGGGTCCAAGATATTATAGCAGAAAATCCTTCTATCTTAGGTTTGGGGGATTTAATTTTAAAGGATAAAGAAAGAATTCATCCTAAAGCTGGAAGACTTGATTTATTATTCCAAGATTCTGAGGCAGATAGTAGGTATGAAGTAGAGCTTCAACTTGGAAAAGTTGATGAAAGTCACATTATTAGGACAATTGAGTATTGGGATATAGAAAGAAAAAGATTCCCTAAATATGAACACTATGCTGTTATAATTGCGGAAGACATAACGAGTAGATTCTTGAATGTAATAAGCCTTCTTAATAGAACAATTCCCCTGATAGTTATAAAAATGGAAGCACACAAACATCAAAATAATTATTGGTTAAATTTCACAATTGTTTTAAACGAATTTCGCCCAGCTTTAGAGGATGAAGAAGAAGTAAAGGAAGTAACTGATAGAAATTATTGGGAAAAGAGGGGAACCCCTGAAACTGTTGCTTTAGCGGATAAATTGCTTGGGATAATCAAAGAGTTTGATAATGAGTATGAACTAAAATATAATAAATTTTATATTGGTTTAGCAAAAAAAGGACAACCAGATAATTTTGTTCTTTTCAAACCAAGAAAACAAAATATCACTATGGAACTAAAGTTAGACCAATCAGAGGAACTTGATGATTTAATTCAAATTGCAGGATTGGATTTTTTGGAATACGACAAGAAATGGAATAGATACAGAATAAAAATTTCAGAGAAAGATTTTTCTGCTAATAAACCCCTAATTATAGGTCTGTTAAGAAGGGCTTCAGGGAGAATGCCTGAATCTCAAGAAATTTCTGTATAAAAAGGCAAACAAGAGTTAGTACAAACCTAATCACCACCAAATTCATCCTTAAGCTCAGACAATAAAGAAGGCATTTTTTTGTATAACCACATGTTGAACTTGATGAATTCTTCTGTCTCATTTTTTATATAATCAATTATCTGGTCGTATTCCTTGTTTTCGTACCAGATAGGAATCTGAATCCCACAACCTTTTTTGTTTGTCAAATCACTCAGCCCAGAACCCTTGAACTGCCCGGCATTCATTAAAATACCTATTGCTCTTAAATCAATAAAAGGACAATGCAGAATATCCAGGGAAGGCAGGCCATTGAGCCCACTTCTGATTTTTATAAAGTCATGC
>CAZMIN010000012.1:0-12539 GCA_964566405.1 Candidatus Woesearchaeota archaeon
AGATATAAATTCTTCCAGGATTTCTTTTTCAGAAGATTCCCATTCTTTTAATATTGTTAGCTCTCCTATCGCATCTCCTGTATACCTGTCCAGTTCCTGAAACTGAATCGTGATAATCTTATCTTTTTTAGGATCTAATCCAGTGGTTTCAATGTCGAGATAAAATGTCGCCATATTCCTCTTTAGAACATATGGCTTTTAATCTTTTCTGAGGTTAATGTAAATCTTATGTAATCATTTCACTTGAGAAGTATACTCAATGGCTGCAGCATTCATATCTTCCGCTTGATAGATTCCGCGCCCGACAATTCCATGGAATCTGTCTCCCGCAACCGCGGCTGCATCAGATATTTTACCTCCTTGGGCTACAAACCCTGGAGCATAAAATGACGCAATATTTGTTTCCTCGGCTCCTAGAATTTTCGCTATTTCCCCTTCAACAGCTTCTCTAACCTGCTTTATTATTTCTGGTTTGTTTCCAGGAACAACAAAATTAGTAACACCAGCACGTGCACCAATTCTATACATTTCCATTGCCCCCTTGTCTGTAATAAATCCCCCTTCACTTACCGCATATGCAGGATGAGTCATTCTTCCACCAACAATAACTTGTAATCCATGATCTAGTGCGTGATAAATCCACGCTCTCGCGGTTTCAGGGCCGGCCTGTGGGAATAAAATCACAGCATCAACCCCTGCCTTGCTACAGGCTCGTGCAAAATTTCTCCCCGTGTCCGGAATATCTGTTCCAGCTTTTTGATGATCATAAATAATCGGCTTATCTGTGTATTTTTTTGTTACTTCCACAATCCTTGGCAAGCCATATGTAAGTCCGAGCTCAAAACCAACTTTAAATCCACCAATACCCTCCACATCTGCCGTCTGCTTCACGAGCTCTTCATATTGCTCTATAGTTTCAACGTCACAAGCAGGAATAACGCTTCTTTCGCCAGAGATTACGCGTTTTTCTAACTTTCCAACAGCCTTTCTTGCAGAATCTGTTCCGTAAACTCTCAAATAATTTGAAAGTCTTTCTATATACGTTGATAATTGTTCGGCATTCATGAAGACTTTTCCGCTGGAATAACTTATTTCTTTGTTAGCTTCAAAGTGCTCTTTTAAATGATTAAGAACATCGACAGCACTAACACAAGAAACAACTCTTGTTCCTGTTTTTTCCTGGTATTCTTCTATAGAGCTTTTTCCGTCAATTCCAACCTCTTGCCTGTCAAGAGCAATTGCGAGCAATGGAAGTTGAAAATCTCCTAATTCTTGTAAAACCTGCCTGGCCTCATATTTTGCATCTCCTGCTGTAAAAACATCATCTAATTGCCCGATTAATTCCCCTTCCTTAGGAGCACGCCCGACAACTATCTTTGACATATCTGTTTTTCCTGTTGCTTCGCCATGCTCTTTTGGCAGCTTTCTCGTAAAAAACCATCCAACATTTATCCCCCTTCGTGCCAATTCAGTTGCAACAGGCCCAACAAGACCAACACCTTTTTCAGGAATACCATATAAAGAATCAACTTCAATTCCAGAATCTATTATGGTTTGACTGTAAGCCCTGCTTAATTCCGAGAGTTTCATACCATCATTAAAATCTCCAACATTTAGAAACCAAGGAGAAATCCTCTTGCTCTTCAATGTTCTGTCGGTAGCCGGACTATCAGATAGAAAAAGTCCGTTTTGAAGTAAGAAATTGATAAAATCTTTCTTTGCACCATCCATAAATTCTAGAAGAAAAATTCCTTTAAAAAGAAATCTGCAATCTAACATAAATATTCTTATATCAGATAAGGTTAAGACAAACCTTACAAGATAACAGCCTTTAGAATTTTAACTTCTTCCAGAGGCCTGTCTTGGCCATCCGTTTCTAGTTTTCCAATCTTATCCACAACACCCATACCCTCTACGACTTTTCCAAAAACAGGATGTTTTCCATCTAAGAAATTATTATTAATGAGGTTTATGAAAAACTGGCTTCCGCCTGTGTTTGGGCCTGCATTTGCCATAGAAATTGTTCCTCTATCATTTCTATCCAAATTTGTTCCTGTAAACTCGTCTTCAATCTCATAACCAGGACCTCCAGCTCCTGTTCCTTCGGGATCTCCTCCCTGAAGCATGAAACCATCGATAACTCTGTGGAAGATTATGCCATCGTAAAATCCTTCTCCAACAAGTTTCTTAAAATTTCCAGCTGTAACAGGCATTTCGCTATACAATTCAATAACTATATCTCCTTGATTTGTTTCTAATTTCACTCGTGTATTCTTATCTGAATCCATGTTAACTACCACAATTCCTAATAAAACAATTACTGCTATTATAAATATTATGTATTTCCTTTGCATGAAAAAATAAAGGAAAAGGGGTTTTAAATAATTAATTAAAATATATCACATTTTTAAACAAAACAATCCCATATTACTGATGGGAAGAATAATTTTTGGAAATGATGGAAAACCAGCAGGGGTTGATGGTACAAAAAATTCTAATATAGAAGATTATGGTGTGGGTAAGGTTAAATATGAAGGGGATAAAGTTGAAATTAAACTGAAAGATTCATCTTCTTTGGAATTTCTAAAAGAAAAAAAGGTTATGAACGACATTTTTTCTAAAGATTATTGGAGTTTGTATCAAAACGAAAAAATGCTTGAACCTTTGAAATTTACAAATGGAAAAACTCAGGAAGATGTTGTAAGAGAAATAGTAGACCTTTCCAAGAATCATAAGGTAATTTTCCTTCACGGAACATGTGGTTCGGGAAAAAGCGCAATAGCTCTAAACGTTGCAAGAATCTTAGGAAAAGCATCTATTGTGGTTCCTGTAAAAGCTCTTCAAACACAATATGAGGAAGACTACATCACAAAAAAATATCTTTCTAAACTAAACGGAGAAAAGATGAAAATAGCAATGTTGACGGGAAAATCAAACCATGATTCTATAATTGAACCAGGAGTTTCTTGCGCAGACCCTTTACTCCCTGAAAACATAAAAATTGTAGACATGAACAAGGATAAAATTTTAGAATATGTTAAGGAAAATCCTTTTTTAAGAAATTCAGAGAATATAAGTATTGAAAATGTGAGACGGATAACCATAGCTTCTTCAAACCCTTATTGGGCCCCTATAGTTCCCGCTAGTTTTGAATTAAAGGTTTTAACAGATGCTGAAAAGAAAAAATATCTTGGCTGTGATGGTGAAAATTATATCTTTTACCACAGAAAAAGAGGTTGCTCTTATTATGACCAATATTTAGCATACCTATATTCAGATGTTATTATTTTTAACTCTGCCAAATACAGGGCCGAATTATCAATAGGGAGAAAACCACTAACAGAAGTAGATATAATTGATGAAGCCGACGAATTCCTCGATAATTTTTTCCAGCAAAATGAATTAAATTTAACTAGAATTTTACTCGCACTAAAAAACTTCCATACAGAATATAAAAAGGTTAGGCATTCACTTGAAAAAATGACTAAATTAATTGAAGCAGAAGAAAAAAATAAAAAAGTCCTAGGTGTTGATGAAAATAAAGTATCAAGGGTTTCTGAAACAAAAATAAAACCTTTTTTAGAAGAGTTTATTTCTAATTTGGATTTAGAAGCAGAGGTTACTCTGGATGAACTAAATTATTTGAACAGGGCCTTAGAAATTGCACGAGAATTCAAAGGTTCTTTAGACAATGTTTATATGACTTATAGAAAAGATCCCGATAATAACATTTTAGTTAAATTAGTAAGCACAGATATCTCTGGAAAATTCAAAGACCTCTTAAATAAAACTAAAAATCTGGTTTTTATGTCAGGGACACTTCATTCTGAAGAAATTATAAAAAATATTTTTGGCATAAAAGATTTTGCGGTTGTTCATGCAGAAGAACTTAATTTTGGTTCTACAGAAATATTAATGACTGGAAAAGAGTTCGATTGCAAATATTCCAATTTTACGTCTAAAAGATATTCCAGAGAAGATTACTTGGTTGCTTTGTCTAAATGCATGGAAAAATCTACAACACCTGTTTTAATCCATGTTCATGCGTTCAAAGATCTTCCAAGCGAAAAAGAAAAACAAGAATTTGAAATAGACAATTTGATGAGCTCTGAAAAGCTCAAGGAATTGCAAAGAGAAGATAAAACAGGAAAGGCAATCTCTAATTTTAAATTAGGTTTAGCAAGTTCATTGTTTAGCACGAAATGTGGCAGAGGGGTAGATTTTCCGGGAGATATATGCAACTCAATAGTTTTTACAAAATACCCTAATCCCAATATCAGTGATACTTTTTGGAAGGTTTTGCAAGAAACCCACAAAGATTATTATTGGATGTTCTATCGTGACAAGGCCCAGAGAGAATTTTTTCAAAGAATTTACAGAGCCCTCAGAAGTAAAGATGATCATGTCATAATTCTCTCACCTGATTTAAGGGTTTTGCAGGCTGTTAGAAAAATGCAGATGGATTAAGTTCTCAGATCTTCAACTTTATCCAAGTTTTCCCATGTAAAATCAGGGTCGCTTCTTCCAAAATGACCATATCTTGCGGTCTTTCTGTAAATAGGTCTTTTGAGATTTAGGTATTCGATTATTTTTTCTGGTTTTAGGGGGAAATGTTGTCTTACTAATTTTTCTATCTCTTCCTCAGGTATCTTGTTCGTACCAAAACAATCAATAAGAACTGAAACAGGTTCTGCGATTCCTATAGCATATGCAATCTGAATCTCACACTTGTCTGCAAGTTTTGCACCAACTATATTTTTTGCAATATACCTCGCCATATAGGCAGCACTCCTGTCCACTTTACTAGGATCTTTACCAGAAAAAGCACCACCCCCATGACTCCCGTATCCACCATATGTATCAACAATTATTTTCCTTCCTGTAAGACCAGAGTCTCCGACAGGTCCCCCTATAACAAACCTCCCTGTTGGATTTATGTGGTATTTGGTGTTTTCATCAATCCATTTTCCGCAAACAGGTCTTATTATCTTTTCAATAACATCTTTTTTTATTTTCTCATAATCAACTTCTTCATCGTGTTGTGTTGAAAAAACAACAGTGTCGATTCGAATCGGTTTTCCTTCTGAATATTCTACACTCACCTGTGTTTTTGCATCAGGACCTAAATAAGAAATTTCTTTGTTTTTTCTTACTTCATTCCTCTTCATCATGAGCTTATGAGCCAAAACAATCGGAAGAGGCATAAATTCAGGAGTTTCATTGGTAGCATAACCAAACATTAAACCCTGATCCCCTGCACCCTGCTCTTTTTCTTCCTTCTCGTCCACCCCTTGCGCAATATCTGGAGATTGTTCAGAAACTTTTATTTCGACCTGACAATTCTTTCCATTAAAACCATATTTATCATCATCATAACCCACTTCAACAATTGTTTTTCTAACCACCTGTTCTAAATCAATTTTTGCTTTGCTTGTAATCTCACCAAAAACCAGAATAAAGTTATCTTTTACAGCACACTCTATAGCAACGCGAGAATCTTTATCCTTTTCAATAAATGCATCAAGTATAGAATCTGAAACCTGATCACAAATCTTGTCAGGATGTCCTTCTCCTACAGACTCTGATGTAAAAATATATTTTTCCCTTCCCATTCTAATGAAAATAGGGTTTTCTTTTATATATTTTATGAAACTGAATACAACCAAAATACCTATAAATGCTGTTTCATCACTCAAAATATGGCCGAAGGAGTGATTTTCCGATGAGATTGATACCATTGCTGTTGCTAGCAGGCTGTACCAAAATGTTCGAGCCTTCAAAGGATTGGATAGAGTACAACCCACCTCAGCAGTACAGGGTATGGCATCAGGAAGTAGAGAGGTGTATTGGAACCCAACGCTCTTTTGACGACATTGTCTGGCGAAAGGTGTTCGCCCGTGTTTTCCAATGCGGGAACAGCGACATAGCTACCGGCTGCTTTGCCCGCCCCAACACGATCTACATAGTAGAGAGAGCTCTGAATCATGGTACTACGGTCAAGAATGAGCTAGTTCACTATATCAGGCAGAACGGGAAGCACGACGCTCTGGCTGCCCGCTGTGCAAGAGATTAAACCAGATTCCCAAAACCAAAACACCTATAAATTCTGTTTCATTCGTCAAAATATGGAGGGTATTGTTTTCGCAGGGCTTCTCGGAGGCCTTGGGGGTCTGACAAGAGGTGTTGTAGGATTATTAAAAGCACTATCTCTTCGACGAAGAATTTTGTGGGCTTATTATGCAATCACTGTAATAATCGCCGTGGTGATTGGAATCTTTATAGGAATAATCTTTGATTTTGATCCTAGGCTGAGTCTTTTGGCTGGTTATGCAGGAACAGACATCTTGGAAGGAATTTACAAAAGTTTTAAAGTACAGAAAGTCTATGTAGGGAAGAAATAAAGGAGGTAAAAAATATGGGTGAAAGAACAGAAGCTTGGTTGAGAATTGTTATTGGAATAATCTCTGGAATTATTCTGACACTCTGGAAAGTTTTAATACAAATTTTAGGAATCGTTCATTGGTTTGTTGTAATAATTAGTGGAAAAAGACAAAAAGGAATCGCAGAATTTAGTGAGATTTGGAACTCACAAATATATGTATATTTAAGATATATGACTTTTGTTTCAAATAAACGTCCCTTTCCGTTTGATGAATTAAAACCAAATATGTCTAAATTTGGAAAGTGATTTTTTAGTTTGGGGGAAAAAGAAATAAAATGCCTTCTATAACTATAAGTATCGACGAAGAAGTAAAGAAGATTATTTCTAAAAGAGCGAAGAAGAATTTGCTGACGTTGAGAGAACAGATAGAAGAAATTCTTCGTAAAAGCGCTGTCAGGACAAAGATAGGAACTTCTCGCGCAATAAAAATCGACGATAAACTCGTGGCTGCTTTTTCTAGAGACAAAAGAGGAAGAAAGAAGAAAAAGAAGAAAAAGAAGAAGTAAATCATAGAAATCTTTATAAACATGTATATACAAATGTATATATGGTTGAGATAATAAAGACAAGTATAAGAAAAGGAAGCAAAGATTTAAAGAAAAAGAAGATAAAAAAGAAATCAGCAAAAAGAATTGAACTTAATTCCAGGGAGCTGAGGATAAATCTCGAAAGACTAAGAAAAGACGTAAAAAATGCCTATGAAACTATGACAAAGGTTCTTCCAGAGGCTATAAAAGACGCAGAAATCAAGAGATTTGGCAATGCTTCTCATATAATTCTTCCCAAAGAGTACGCAGGAAAAAGAGCAACAGTTATAGTTAAGAAATAATTCTATAGTTTAGCAAAAATATTATAAAGAAGTTCGTATAACCCATAGTATGGAACAAAAGAAAAGAGGAATAAAAGCACTTATCTTCGATATCGGTGGTGTTTTACAATTAGGATCTTTTTCAAAAAAATCTGGAGCACATCAATTTATGATTAAAAAATTAGGGGTTTCAGTAGACCTTTATTTTGATTCAATAGATACTGTATATGCCGAATCCATGGAAGGAGAGATTTCTGAAGAGAAAGTCGTCAAAACTATGGCAAAAAATCTGAAGATCAAACCTGAAAAATTGAAAAAACTTTTTATAAAATCCTACAAAAAAAATTTTAAACTCAACAAAGAACTTTTTAATTATGCAATAAAAAAGAAAAAACAAGGATACAAGATAGCAATATTATCAGATCAGTGGTGGATTTCTAAAAGAGCTTTAATTACGAAAAAATTTTATAAATATTTTGACCCTATGATTATTTCAACAGATGTTAGAATGAGAAAACCAGATTTAAAGATCTACAGATTGACTTTGAAAAAACTAAAACTTCCTGCAAAACAAACGGTTTTTATCGATAATCGAGATTGGAATATCAAACCTGCAAAAAAACTAGGAATGAAGACGGTTCTTTTCAAAAATAACAAACAAACTATTCGAGAACTCGAAAAATTGTTAAAATGAACACACAGGAATTCCTGGAAAAGATAGATGTAGAGCTAAAAATTTCTAAAAATTCAGAACACACCATAAAAAATTATATCAGGGCGAATTTAGAACTTTTAAATTTCCTAAACAAAGCCCCTGAAGAGGTCACAGAAGACGACGTCAAGAGATATTTGTCTAAGATTTCAAATAGAGCATCGTCATCGATAATCCTGTTTCTCGCGGCAATAAGATATTCTTTCTCTAATATCTTAAAGAAAGACCCTACAGCAGGAATAAAAAGACCGAAGAGGGAAAGAAAACTTCCGACAGTCCTCTCAAAACAAGAAATCAGAAAACTCCTGAACAGTATAGAGAATAAAAAAACAAAATTAATGATGGCTATGTTGTATGCCTGCGGATTCCGTGTCTCTGAATTAATAAATCTTAAAATTGAAGACCTAGATTTAGATGAAAAAATAGGTCATGTTAGACAAGGAAAAGGAAGAAAAGACAGGATGTTTAACATATCCTCTTTTCTGTTCAAGCCATTGAAGATCCAAATCGAACAACAGAAACAAAACAACCATGAATTTTTATTCACAGGCCCTAAAGGAAAATTAACAGACAGGAATATTCAGAAACTACTGAAAAAAGCCACAGAAAAGGCAGAGATTAAGAAAAATGTTCATCCCCACACACTCAGACATAGTTTTGCAACACATCTCTTAGAGGATGGAACAGACATAAGGTATATACAAGAACTACTTGGACACTCAGATTTATCAACCACCCAATTGTACACCCATGTATCATCAGAACAAATTAAGAAAATAAAATCACCGATAGATACACTCTAATAAGGGAATCCTTTTTTTTCTGGCTTCTTTTAATGCTTCAGCATACCACTCTAATTCATCTAGAAACTTTTTCACTCTTTCGTTCATTTTTTCATCTAAAGGTTTACCATCCTCATCCAAAACATCCTGGATTTTGGATATGGGAAAACTAGAAGGAATAGCAGACATTCCCAATTCCCCTAACATATCTCTTAAATGTGAAGCAGCCCTAACACCCCCAAAACCACCCATAGAATAACTAACAATTGCAGAAGGCCTGAAGAAATATTCTTCCATGAAATGATCTAAGAGATTTACGAGAGCAGGAGGAGGAATGTGGTTATATTCTGCCGTAACAATGACAAAAGCATCAGCCTCTCTGAATATTTTTGCGAGTTTTTCGAGAGCTTCTGGAGCCTTCCCTTTTTCATACTGTTTATACATCTTGTCCAAGAGAGGAAGATTATATTCTTTGGGATCGACTAAAATTACATCATGTTTTCTTTTCTTTAGATTATCGACTATGAAACGCGCGGCTTTTATTCCCTGTCTTCCCTCCCTGACAGAACCAAATATTACAACTATTTTTAATGCCATCAAATATATTAAAGAATAAACCATTTAAATCTTTCTTTTAATCCTCAAAACATTTTTATATGTAAAAATCCTGATTAAATTATAAAAGGAGGTTGAAAAATAAATGGCTTTTAACGCAGTTGAGATCATCGCATTGGTGGTGTCAATTTTGATAATAATAAAGCTCTTGGTAATTTCGTTTAGCCCAAAGTCTTGGTATGGCCTTGCAAAAAGTCTCTATAAATCATCAATAGTATTGTTTGTGGTAGAATTAATCCTGGCTGTTATTGTGTTCTATTTCCTACTTCAGTCTTTCACGATAGTAGAGATTATGGCCGTAATCACATTAGGGGCTCTATTGACAGGAATGAGTTTCGCTCTTTACGCCAAAGAAACCTTGGCTTTAGCAAGTAAGATGCTCGGAAAGGGAACTTTGAAAAGAATGTGGCTTCCTATCCTTCTCTGGTTGGCTCTAGCTGTCTGGACATTGGTAGAACTATTTTAATTTTTTCCTTTTAGAAAAAAATAAATATTCGTAATAGTAGATGAAATCTTTCAACGAACGTTGTTATTCTATTCTAAAAAAAGTTCCTAAGGGAAAAGTAACAACATATGGTGGTGTCGCAAGAGCCTTAAAAAGCAGGGCATATCGTGCAGTGGGCAATGCGATGAAGAAAAACCCTTATGCTCCAGAGGTTCCATGCCATAGAGTCATAAATTCTGACGGAAGCATAGGAGGATTTGCATCAGGAACCAAGAAGAAAATTTCAATGCTGAAAAAAGAAGGCATAGAAATTAAGAAAGGAAAGATAGATTTGAAGAAATATCTTTATAAATTTTAGAAACCTCTATTTTCTATGAAAAATCCAAAAGTAGTGATTTATTCTATAATCGCATTGGGATTCCTAGTTCTAACTTTTACAGTTGACTGGCTTTTCATAATTCCTGCCGTAATTCTTTTAATTATCAACCAGAAAGAATTAATGAAAAAATAATCATCTCCTTTTCTTTGGATATGTAAAATAGATTAATAGACCCCCTAAAAATCCAAAGACTAAATCTCCTAGAAGGTCTAGTTTTGTTTCAACCCTAAAAAAAGCAGAACCCCCTGATATGAGAGACCATTCGAGAACTTCATAAAGAACGAGAGAAATTAATAATATCATCAATTTCCATTTGATTTCGTATTTCTTGAACAATTTCAAAATAAAAAACATCACGATTGCCCCGGAAATAAAATGAATCACATGCCACAGATTTAAGAATATTAATTTATTGTCAAGAAATGTTGTATTTAAAAAATCAGCAATTTTTAACCTAACTTCATTTATCATTTTTAACTCTTCTTTACGATTACATTAAAACCCTCCCAAGCAACAAAAACACCTAGAGCGAACATTGCGAGGGCAACTCCTGCAAGAACAAAATTATTTTCTGCGAAGAATCCACCAGCACGGAAAGTCAGATATAAGAGGGCAGAGAGTGTCGTTATCAGGACAAACAACGCGGGAATGACTATGAATTTAACTTTGATTTTCCTGGATATGAAGAACGAAGCAACACCAATCAAAGTTATAGAAGCTATTAATTGGTTGGAGGTTCCAAACATTCTCCATAGAGTTTCATAAGAACCTGTGACAGCTAAAAGCCATGCAGGAACCAAAGTTATTAGTGTTGTAACAGCCCTATTTTTTAGTTTGGGAAACAAATTTTCAGAGATAATAAATCTACCCAACCTGGCAGAGGTATCTACAGAAGTTAGTATGAATTGATTGACCATGAACGCTCCAAGAAGTGCTGCGATTGCTATACTTATTCCTGGAATTGCTCCCCCAACAATATTCCCAAAACCAGAAGAGAATAAGACTATCCACCCTTGTTCTAATGTTGCCTGGAAACCACCAATTCCCTCACCCCACTTCAGTCCAGAAATCACAACCGCTGTTACCAAGATTGCTAAAGAACCTTCGAGAAGCATACCCCCATATCCTATGCTTTTTCCATGGGATTCTTTTGCCAGTTGTTTACTGGTTGTGCCAGAAGCAACTAATCCATGGAAACCAGAGACAGCACCACAAGCTACAGTGATGAATAATATTGGCCACAGAGGGAAAACACTATTTGAAATATAAGCAGGAGCACTGATGACAGGCCTTGCTATGAAGAAAGCAGCAATTCCAAGAATCATAATCAACCCCATCTGGATAGCACTGAGATAATCCCTTGGCCTTAGTAAAATCCAGACAGGAACTATGGATGCTATGAAAGCGTATAGAAATATCATAGAAATCCAGATAGCCTTTACCAAGAATAGATTTTGCAGAGGGAGAACCACAGGAAGCATGTTTCCTATCCAGACGAAAAAGAAAATCATGATTATTGCTACGACGCTGGAAACCTTATAGTTCCAATTATATCTCTTGACCCCTATTCCCAATCCAAGGGCAATCAGAGTAATAGCCAAAAGAGGGACGACGAGGTTTGGTTTGTATATTATACTCTCCGCGGCAGATACGCTGAATACACTTATAATCAATACGAGCGTTACCCATATCATTAATCCAAAAACCCAACCAGCCCGGGAATTCAAATATTTTTTAGTTATAACAGAAACACTCTTTGCCTTATTTCTGACAGAGGCCATGAGAGAAACATAATCATGCATAGCCCCTATAAATACAGAGCCTAACAATACCCAAAGAGCCACAGGCAACCATCCGAAATAACTCACAGCCAAGATAGGTCCTATTATTGGTCCTGCGCCAGAGATGGATGCAAAATGGTGCCCCATCAAGAACGGTTGTTTTGAAGGAGAATAATCAACATTATCTCTTTTTGTGATTGCAGGAGTCTTTCTCTTGTCATTTATCTTTAATCTATTCTCGATAAATTTTCCATAGATTCTATAACCCAGAAACATCCAAACAATAGCAACAATCAATAACCAAACACTATTCATTTATTCACCTCTAAAAAATAAAAGAATATCGCTATAAAAATTTATGGTAATTACTAAATAGAATAATTTCCAACTTCTTTTTTAAAACCCTATTAAAAATTAAGCTTCTTCCTTTGTTTCTTCTTTTGGCTGTTCTTCTTTAGGTTTTTCTTCTTCCTTAGGTTTTTCTTCTGCCTCCTCTTCCTTCGGCTTTTCTTCAGACTCCTTTTCTTCTTCCTTAGGTTTTTCTTCTGCCTCCTCTTCCTTCGGCTTTTCTTCAG
>CAZMIN010000012.1:12639-16770 GCA_964566405.1 Candidatus Woesearchaeota archaeon
AATCCTCTCTCATCGGCTTAGCTTCTCTTACACTCAGATTTCTGCCTTCAACTTCTTTTTCATTCATCTCTGCAAGAGCCTTGTCAGCATCTGCATCGTTCTTAAAGGTCACAAAACCAAAACCTTTGGATCTGCCAGTGTACTTATTGACTACAACTAGAGACTCTTCAATTTCTCCGAAAGAAGAAAAAAGCTCATCTAGTTTATCCTTCGTAACACTCCATGGTAAATTTCCCACATAAATTCTCTTACTCATTTACACTCCGCTTTCATTTAATTCATATACAGAACAAGACCAAGCCTGCTCGTTGTATAAATACCAGACAAACTAGAGTTTTATAAAGTTAACCCCTTTGGGTGATACATGAATTGCCCAAAGTGCGGACACGAATTTGAAGGGGAAAACAGGGGGGAAAAGCAGAAGAGGGGAATGGTGAAAAAGGCAATAAAAGGCCACCTGATGTCTAGGGCGGCTTTTGGATATAAAATACATGATAAGAAGTTAATTCCGGCAGAGAATTCAGATGAAATAGTAGAAATTTTTGAGGAATTCTTGAATGAAAAAATCAGCCTGAGGAAACTGGCCGAAAAACACAGACTTTCGGTGAACGGATTAAAGAAAATTCTGACTAATTTTACATACATAGGAAAGATAAAATTCAATAACCAGATCTATGAAGGAAAACATGAACCAATTATTTCGTCAACATTATTCAATCATGTTCAGAATAAGTTAGAGAAATTAGGAATAAAATAATTCTATCTTTTATTTCTACCACTCTCATATTTACTCATCTTTCTTTCTAATTTTCCAAAAGGGAATGGTCTTCTATTGCTTACAAAGAGGATATATCTTTGAAAAATATACCATTGAGTATTCCATATTTCACCCATCTCTGCCAAATCTTTCAGCCTCTTTCCCACAAAAACAGTATAGATAAGATTAACCAAGACCAATAAATATATGAAAAACCTCCAAGCCGTAAGAATAATCCCTGATATAATCCATACGAAAATTCTCATCAATGCCTCTTTTCTTTCTTCTGATTTTTTCATCTTACCTCTACACGAAATGTATCCTCATGAGTATTTTTATCTTTTAGAACTCTGCCTTTTTTTTCTTGCTTTGCTATCCCCTGGTTTATAGGCTTCTTTTCTTCTGATGTCTGCAATCAGAAGATTCCTATCGTAGTCTAAAAAAGATTTTTCCAATTCTTTATTGTTTGAAAACTTTATAATGCTTCTGGCAAGAGCGAGTCTCGCAGCTTCTACCTGGCTCTTTTCTCCCCCACCCCTGACACTGATAACCACACTAAAATTTCTTTTACCTAATATATGCTCTGAGATTCTTAGAGGTTCTTCAATCTTTAGTCTTTCAAACATTTGTAGATTCTTGTAGTCTTTTCTATTGATTGTTATTTTTCCATCACCTTCTGTGAGAACAGCCCGTGCAATAGCCCTTTTCCTTTTTCCCGAAACAATTATTTTTTTCATTTTGTGATATCCTTAACTTTTACAAATTTACCTATCTTTTCCTTCCCACTCACAATCTTCTTTGATTCTTGGAATTCTTTAGGTATTCCAGCATAACATTTTATTTTTTTAAACGCAACTTTTCCTCTTCCTTTTCTATGGTCAGGAAGCATGCCTCTTATAGTTCTTTTAACAATTTTATCAGAGGTCCTGGAATGTTTAGGTCCTTTCTGGCTACTTCCGACCCTCCCCCTCTTATCCTCAAACTTTTTCTTTATGTTTGTTCTATTTCCTGTAACAATCACTTGTTCACAATTTAAGATAACAATTTCCTCTCCTTTAAGAGCTTGTTTAGCAACATAACTAGCCAACCTTCCCAAAACAGCATTTTTTCCATCGATTATTTTCATCTTAACATCTTTACACCCTTTGCATCGGGATTTTTTTTAATTTCTTCTAATATTGTTGTAGGATCGCTTTTTGATTTCATAAGCTTTTCTCTTGCCTTTTCAGAAAAACCTAATGCAACCACCTTTATTTTCTTATTTATCTCTCCTTGTGAAAGAACTTTCCCAGGAACAACAACAGTGTCCCCTTCTTTCGAATCCTTATCTATCTCTGTAAGATTTAGGTTAGGCATTTTTCTCCTAGGGCCTGAAAGGATTCCCGCGATTTTTAACCACTTTTCTTTTTTCTTTGCGGCTCTGATAGTCTCTACTATCTCAGGATTCCTTTTCTTTAGAGTTTGCTTTTCTATCTTTGTTTTTGATTTCATCTTAAATACAGAGAAATAATATTTCTCTGCTGACGCGTTAACTCGCAGGTGAAATTCTGAAAGAATTTCGGTTTATAAAATCTTTGGATGATGCGGATGAAAGGATTCGAACCTTTGTAAGCACTAAGCTAACTGCTCTTGAGGCAGTCCCGTTTGACCACTCCGGCACACCCGCATAAGACAACCAAGGTTTTCTTACCGACTTTCCTTTAAGCTTGACTCATGGCTGATGAAAATAACATCAATCAACTATATAAAAGGCTTTAGAAAAGAGAAGGCAGCACAAGCCAGTGTGAACCTAAAAGATCTAAATAAATCACACGAGGCAATTTAACCACTGATTGCTTCTGCCTTTAAATTACAAAGAGGCTCATATATTTAAGCATTATGGAGGATTGCTCCAGAGGGTTAAATTTATAAATCACCCCAGTTTGTGAATTTTGGAGACGGCCATAGTAATTAGGAAACACCTGGTCTCATTCCGAACCCAGTAGTTAAGCTGGTTACGCCGTTTGTGTTAGTGTCCGACAAGACGCGAAGCAATGGTGCTGTCTCTCATTTTCTTTAAATTTATAAAATTCTTTTTCTTAATGAATCTATGAAAAAGCTGTCTAAAACAGAAGCAAAAGACCACATCAATAATTTCTTTCAAAACACTAAGAATAAATCTCCTGAAGAAGTTAAGAAGATAAAAAAATTGGCGATGCGTTATAATATTCCCCTCAGAGAAAAGAGAAAGAAATTATGTAAAAAATGTTTAGCCCCTTATAAAAATCCTAAGATAAGAATTAAGAGAAAAATGAAAACAATCACTTGTGAAAATTGTGGCTATGTCGCAAGATATCGAATTTAACTCTTCTTGAATTTAGCAATTAATTCTATATAATCTTCCTGTCCCAGAAATACAGCTCTGCAGCAGAATCTCTCTAAACCGAGTTCATCAAGAACTTTTTTTTTGGATTCTCCTTCTCCCGCTCTTTTCTTGAATTCATCCCACAAGTGCCCTATTGGCTTCCCACAGCTGAAACATCTGACCGGAATTATCATAATATTAATGCTCTGATATTGTTTTTAAAGCTTGCGATAATAGAAACATTCTTAAATCCGGTTCTCTGAGAAATTTTGCAGAAAATGGAAAAACAAAACATCATTGAATTGAAAGGAGTAGCAAAATACTACAAGATGGGGGAAAACATAGTCAAAGCTCTGAATGGAGTCGATATAAATATCGAAGAAGGGGATTTTGTCGCAATCATGGGTCCTTCTGGTTCTGGAAAGTCTACAGGGATGAATCTAACAGGAAGCCTAGACCGCGCCACAAAAGGAGATATCTATCTCGATGGAGAAAACATAGAGCTATTGGAAGAATCAGAGCTGGCACAGATTAGGGGAAAAAAGATAGGGTTTATTTTCCAGCAATTTAACTTAATCCCCAACCTTACAGCTAAAGAAAACGTAATGCTTCCAATGTTATTTCAAGATGTTGATAGGGAGGAGAGGGAAGAGAAAGCAGAAGAATTACTGAAAATGGTCGATCTCGGAGACAGGATGGAGCATTATCCTAACCAACTTTCTGGAGGACAGCAGCAAAGGGTCGCTATTGCGAGATCTCTGGCAAACGATCCAGAGGTTATTCTTGCAGACGAACCGACAGGAAATCTAGACAGCAAAACAGAAATAAAAATAATGGAATTCCTCACAAAACTGAATAAAGAAGGAAAAACAATAATCATAGTTACTCACGCATCTGAGATTTCAGAGAAATACGCAAATACCATATATTGGCTAAAGGATGGAAAGGTGGAGAAGGTAACAAAAAGAGTCGGGGAAAGGTGGAGAGTAGTCAAGCAAATGTCTTAACTCCTCAAAAGTAACAAATAGGA
>CAZMIN010000013.1:0-16114 GCA_964566405.1 Candidatus Woesearchaeota archaeon
TGCATCATATGCTGCGTCAATTCTACTCCTCTGCCCAGAACCAATACCATGTGTTCTATTGTAGGTTCCTATTACAACTGCATTTGATCTAGTGAATCCTGCAACCTTCCAATTAAATAATGCTGCTTCTATTTCTGCCTCAGATGCAGACCTATCTGAGATGCATTCTAAATCTTCAGGGGTGTGTATCTTTGTTTCCCATCGCGGCTGGACCAACATGCCACCATCAACCCTTTTGTAATCTAATCCATTATCTACAGAAGCTAGATCTAGATCTTGCATTTGAACAACCCTCAAAGACTTTCTATCTTTAAGCACCTCAAGAGCATCGTCTGAAAATGAAGGAGCATAAACAACTTCTACATTTTTTGATTTGTCTATTAATTCTCTAGCTATCCAAACATCAATTTCTTGGGAACTTACATGAACTCCTCCAAAACTAGATAATGGATCAGAGCCCCAAGCATTCAAATAAGCACCGTGGGGTTCTATACCTATCCCAACCCCTGAAGGCATTTCGTGTTTTATGATGCAATAGGATGCAAGCTCTGGAGAATCATTATGCAATGCCTTGATAAGACCTTGTCCAACATTCATATCACCAACATTGATGTAACCAAGACCTTTTGACCCTTCTTGTAATACTTTGAGATTTCCCATGTTAGGTCCTGTTGCGCCTTCTTCAGAATAAAATGCAGCAGGATGGCCTGGATTGATACCATAACGTAAAGATATTTTTTTTGTAAATGTGGGAAAAGATAATGTCTCTGGTAATTCTTCTTCTACTCTTGTTGAGTATTGTGCTCTTCTTTCTCTATCAAGACTTGTCATTTTTATTCGTCTGTGAAATATTGCGCCCTTACTTTTTCAGGGGTTAATTGTGGTTTAGATAAATATCCTACAATTGAATTTTCATATCCTGCTGTTGTTCCAAATGCTTCTTTTGCTAGTTGTAATCTAAGATCAAAAGTTGTTGAGCCACCACTCCCTCTTATTACTTCCATAATCTTTTCATATTGAGAGGGTGCACAAGCAACAGCACAGCTTGGAAAATTCTTTGCTGCAGCTCTTATCATTGTTGGACCTCCAATATCTATGTTTCCTCTTGCTTGTTCAAAAGTTGTGTCCTCTTTTGAAACAACCTGACTAAAAGGATAAAGATTAACTACAGCCATATCAATAAATACTCCCCCATTAAGTTCTTCTCTGAGGTATCTCTGGTGTTCGGGATTATTTCTTTCCCCTAAAAGACCGGCATGAATTTTTGGATGAAGTGTTTTAACTAATCCTCCCTCCATTTCTGGAAAATCGGTATATTCAGCTATTTCAATTAAGTTATTTCCATAAGAATTTCCAAGAATATCTTTAATTCTTCCGTAAGTTCCTCCTGTTGACATAAATCTCACATTTGAATTAATATCAATTAATTCTGGAACTAATCTTTCCAAACCACTTTTATCAAAAACACTGACAAGAATATTTTTTACAGGAATTCTATCATTTACCTTGCCCTTTAAACCTCTTATACTCATTTTATTTTTTAATAACGCTTTTTACATATTTTAAGTTTTGTCGTGCTCTAATATTAGAAGAACCCAGGTAATTTTCTAATTCTCCTTCTAAAATTTCTGCTTTAATAGCAGGGAGCCCACCATATAATCTTTTAAATTCAGGATCCTCTAACGCAACATCTAGTAGAGATCTTCCTTCTCTCTTGGATTTTTTCCCCATTTCTTTCACAAAATTATGACCAACACCATATTCTGGATGAACCCACTTTTCTCCCCTTAATATAGCAACCATTGCCTCACTTGGATTTTTTCTTACTCTTTCAAGATTTTTAGCCATAACATCTTCATTTATAGAAAGTTGTCCCAATGCTCTGTTCAACCTTAAAAATGATTCATAGGTTTCAGCCATCATAGCTTGGGGTTGGTATCTTGCTTGTTTAGATCCCTTCAAATCTCTCTGTAAATTTGTCTGTATCATTTCATAGAGAACCCTCATTCCACTTTCCACTACTGGAGCAGTTCCAGCAATATTCTCCCAGTTAATAGGATTATTTTTAGTAGCATCAGCACTTGATCCTCCAAGTCTTTCTGCATTGTCTCTAGAAGTTACTTCATTAATTGCCGAAGAGTATAACAATGTTATATCATTAGCAAAATCTCCTAAAACACGCATCAAAGTAGTAAGACCATGTCCAACATCTGCTAATCTTTCTTTTTGAACTATTTGTGTTGCAGTATAGTCTGGTTTTAATCCTAATTTCTCTAAAGCAGATTTTTCAAATTCGACAGATTTCCCTTCTCCGATTACCATATCAACACTCGCCCCTGTTCCCACAATTCCAGAGACTTTTCCACGCAAATCTTCAAAAGAAGCATCACATTTTTCTAATCTATCTGCTATTCTTGCAGCATATCCTGCAATCATTGATCCAAAAAGAACAGGAGAAGTATCTTGCAGATGAGTTCTTCCTACTTGTAAGATGTCCAACGATCTTTCTGAGAGACCACATAGTTTCTCTAAAGCGCTTACTATTTCCGGTCTCATCACATTATTCCAAGCTTCTCTAAATAAGTAAGAACGAGCAGTATCTAAAATATCATAAGAAGTTGTCCCTGGATGTAATAATGCTTTTGTTTCTGGAGAAACAAATCTTCCTATCTCTTCGATTACAGCTAACTGATCATGTCTAGTAACCTCTGCTTCTAAGAGAGCCATATTTAAAGGATCAACTCTTTTCAAAGCAGCATTAACCTCGTCAAGATTCGTTTGTTCTGCCTGACCAAACTCGACTCTTGTTTCTAAAAGAACTTCTTGAACATAAGCACAGGTCCTCCATTCTGCTGTAGCACTCAGATAACTTCTGAGTTCAGAAGAAGCGTTTCCATATTTTGCATCATCAGGAGAAATACAACTTAATGAATGTGATTGTAAAATTCTATCTTCTTCACTTAACTTAGAAACTAAATCTAATTTATCTTCCATTTTAATTTTAAGCTACCAGTTGCGCAACAGCTTTTTCTAACCCAGAAACAATTCTTTCTTCGCTTGATCTCGTGTCTGGTTCAAATCTTCTTCCCAATAAATGTTGTACACCTTCAATATATCTAATTGCTATCTGGGCTCTTTGTTCATCTGTGTAACCTTCATTTCCTTTTGAAAACCCTCTTGCAAATTCTTTTGAATAAGATCTTGGATTAAGCTTTTCAATTTCTCCTTTTTTTAGTTTTGTTAACTGCTCATCATAATCACCTAATAGCCAGAATCTTGAAGAATCCATCGTCCAGATTTCGTCTTGGGAAACTATTTGTCCTCTTGTATTTGTTCCGTGTTCTGTTTTTGTATCAACAGCAATCAACCCTCTATTTTTTAGAAATTGGGTAATCATTCCAAAAGCAAAGATAGAGTTATTTCTTATTTGTTGATATTGTTCTTGAGTGCAAATACCCATTTCAAATAATTGTTCTGGAGAAATAGTTTCATCATGTTCCTCAGATTTTGTTGAAGGAGTGTCCATAACATAAGACAATTTACAATTTGCTATTAATCCCTCTGGAAGCCTATGTCCTCCAAAATCTCTGACCCCTTTATTTAGATATTGATTTCCCATATTTGTATCTGTTGTGCTGGTAGCCATATAAGCCCTAAGCACATTTTCGAAAGAAATTTGTGTCAAATTCTCTGCAACAATAACAACAGAATTATCATTCAATCCCCCAACTTCTAATTGAGATGTTCCAAGAACACCACTAAGCATACCCCTCATATAATTGTGATTTACTGCTAAAACTTGATCCTTAAATGGAATTTCCCCTCTGCTAATATCATGGGTGGATATTCTTTGGGTTCGTACCATTAATCTTAAGGGAAGCCCTTCTCTTGTTTTAAGTGCAGGATTCTCGAATTCAACCAATTGACCTGTTGGTTTATCAACATAACTTCCTCTTCCTCCAAAGATAGAATCAGACACCTTCCCGGGTCTTACCATATATCCCTTAAGTCTTGGGATTGCTCCAGAGTCTAAAATTTCCTGGGTAGAATGAATTTCATCTCCTTTTCCCATGTATCTATCAACTAAGATTCTTGCTTCTCTTTGAAGTAAAAAATCTGTCATTGTGACCCTCCTGATTGTTTCAAAAATTCTGCATCTGCGTTTTCAAGGGAATCAAGTTTCTTTATTTTTTCCATTTCTAAAAGCTCTTTAAGTCTCGGATTAACCCCAGCATACATTTGGGCAATAAATCTTCCAACATTATCTGGTCTAACAATATAAGCATTGGAACTTCCGGGAGGGTTTCTAAGACAAGATTCATTCGGTGCATCAGGAGGGCTACTTATAACAGGCCCCAGAGCATGATAAGATAATATTCCAGATAAAGCATCTGTTCCCCCTGCAACAGCAACATAGGCTACCAACCCTCCAATTGTATTATATCCCTCAACAATTCCCCTTACCTTCCCAGGTTGTTTATGTGCAGAACAGATTCTAACCCTATGGGGAATTTCATATTTACCTAAAGATTTAGTAATTCTTTCTATATGCTCCCTATCACTATCAGAACCAGCCATAACGATTGCACAGCCTGTATTAGCTTGCATTGTTTGTCTAAAACCATCATCAACCATAAGCAAACTAATAAAATCTTTTTTAAAAGTATTTCTGTGATTTAATCTATATTATTTTAAATTAAATGAGATAGGTTTCGGCGTGGGTATTTCTTTCCAATAAACATTAAATTAGTTTCATGAAACTAGTTTCACCAAAGCAGTTATAATAAACTTTTTCTTCAAGATTTCATGAAAGCAAAGAAAAAGGATTTTGAATTTTATGTTCAATTGGGAGTAATTGTTATCTTGATTGCAATACTTTTTTATAATTTAGGGGGGAGTTCAACAGGAGGTTCTATAGGTGTTGGTGTTGTTTCTGCATCAGATATAATTCCCACAGGAGTTCCGCCTATATATGGAGAAGAGCTAGGAATAACTTATGATGATGTTTCTCCTGATAATGCTCAAAAAGCAGATGCTACAATTAGGTTGTTAAGTAATATTGATAGGACAGAAACTTTAGAGGGAGCAGATATGGAGAGATATATCAATATACTCTATACAATAGAAAATGGTATTTCTTGTGAGTATTGTTGCGGAGCAAGATCTATTATATTTGAAGATGGAGGTCCTGCCTGCGGATGTGCGCACTCTTATGCTATGAGGGGTTTAACCAAATATTTGATTATGAATCATGGAGATGAATTTACTGATGAGGAAATTCTTATAGAAAATGGTAAATGGAAGGTTCTCTTTTTTCCAGGGATACATGAAGGAAAAGCCGCTGTTTTGAAAGAACAGGGTATTGAATTAAATTACATCAATCTGGCGAGCAACAAACACAGAGGAATTGAAAAAGGCCAGGCAAGCGGTGGAATGGTAGGTGGATGCTAAAATGAAAATAGACAGAAATACACTTTTATGGGTCGTGATAGCCATACTTGCTATCTTGGTTGTATATGTTGTTTTCTTCCAAGGGGCAACGAGCAGTGCTTCTTCGTTAAGTCCAACAGCAGGACAAGCAGCGCAAGCTTATAGCGGAATGGTCGGCGGTTGTTAAGATTTTTGATAAAATGAAAAAGAAAAACTTGTTAATAGCTCTTGTAAGTATTGTTTTAATTGCTTTTATAATATTTTTTCTTCAATTTTCTGGGGCTAGTAGCTTTGAATCAATAGATGCTTTTGAAGGAGAGATAGATATTTACAAATCGATAAGCTGTGGGTGTTGTGGAATTTATTCTGAATACGTGAAGGGAAAAGTAGAGCCTAGAGTCAATGTGATTAATTTGGGCGACCTTTATGAGATAAAAGAAACTTATGGAGTTCCATCAGAGCTTCAAAGCTGTCATACGACAGTCATTGGAAACTATTTTGTGGAAGGACATATACCTCTTGAAGCTGTTGAAAAACTTCTTCAAGAACAACCAGATATAGCTGGAATTGCAATGCCTGGGATGCCTTCTGGTTCGCCGGGAATGCCCGGAAGAAAATATTCTGATTTTGTCATCTATGCAGTTAATCATGACGGGAGCTATGACGAATTCATGAGGATTTAAAATGAGGTCTAAGATTTTCTTAGGTTCATTGATTCTTCTTTTTTTAATAGAGGGGGTCTCTGCACATTGCCCTTTGTGCACTATTGGAGCAGGAGCAGCTGCGGCAGGAGCTGTCTGGTTGGGGGTTAGTAAAGTAGTTGTTGCATTATTTATAGGGGCTTTCGCTATGTCGATGGGAATGTGGTTTGCACGTCTTTTGGAAAGAAAGAAGAGATATATTCCATTTCAATATAGTTTAATTGTCATTGCTGTATTCTTGTTGACTGTTTTGCCTCTGATACCTATTGTCAAGGCAATTGGGCCGTTATATCTTCCATTTATTGGGACTTATGGAAAGACATACGCTCTTAATTACTCTTTATTTTCGAGTTTGCTTGGTGGTGTCCTTGTTTTCATAGCCCCGGCAACAAGTAGGAAAATAACCGATATAAGAAATGGAAAAATGCTTCCATTTCAGGGAATTCTCATTACCTTTTTATTATTGATAATTGCGGGGGGAATAATTCAATTATTGGTATAAGATGGAATTGATAACATTGATATTAATGGGTATTGCTGGTCTATTTTTAATTCTGCTTTTGGTTAAATCCATTATTAAAAGAGAGTTTTGTGTATTATGTGTTTCTGTTGCTCTAAGCTGGATAACCCTGTTGATTCTTTACTATAATAATCTCTTCGCAAATAAGACGATCATAGCCATATTAATGGGCATGACCGCGTTAGGGGTTTATTATCTTATAGAGAAGAAGATTAAAAGAGAGTCAACTATATTTCGTCTTCCTTTTCTTTTGACATTGGTTTTTATAATCTACACAGCATTAGAAAGCTTTAGTCTCAACAGCCTTATTTTCTTGGCGGTGTTATGGTTTGTTTTTATTTTGATTTATCTATTCAGGCACAACACCGGATTTAACAAATTCACGAATAAGTTAATAGAGTGTTGTAAGAAATGGTGAAGAAAGATAATTCTGTTTTGTACGGTCTTTTAGCCGGGCTTGGTTTATTGGTCTTTTACTTAACAATAGTCTCTATCTTTAATAATGTTGAATTTGCATTTATGAATCTTAGGGGTTTATGGTATCTCTTGATTCCCCTCTCTGCTGGATTTGGAACACAGGTTGGTTTGTATGCTTCGATAAAGCACACAGCCACAATAACCGGTGCTGTTGCGGGAACAGGGGGCTTTTCTGCAGGTTCTATGATTGCCTGTTGCAGTCATTTTCTTCTTAATATGGTTCCAATAATAGGTCTCTCTGGAGTGGCTTTATTCTTAGTAAAATATCAATCATGGTTTTTAGGTGTGGGAATACTCTCAAATGTAATTGGAATAACAATAATGGTAAAACATAAAAGAAAGATGAAAGGAGGTTCTTGTCATTAGATGGATAAAAAAATAATACTTTATATAATAGTAGGGATTGTTGTCTTGGGTTTGGTTCTTGTGACTATTTTCCCTGGGTTGATTCATGCTATTAAAGATTCTGGAGCAACAGGGGGTTTTGTCGATGATAAATGCAGTCCTGGTCCTGGGTATACTGAAGAAAAATGGAGAGAGCACATGAGTCATCATCCCAAAATATATAAAGAATGCTTAGAATAAAATTGAAAGGAGGTACACGGAAATGAAAAAAATAAATTTGATATCATTTGTTTTAACCATATTTATTGGTTTAACTAGCTTTGTCTCTGCACATGCTGGTGAAGATGATTTTTCTCATCATAACTTTATGGGTGGAATGATGACTGGGGCATATGGATTTGGATTCATGTGGTTGTTTGGCTGGGTATTCATGGTATTGGTCGTCGTTGCGTTAGTTTTGTTGATTATTTGGTTAATTAAACAGATTCAAAAACCAGGAAGAAAATGAGTTTATTCAAAAAGAAATGTGAATGTTGCAGGGAAAAAATCGAGAAAGATAAAGAGATGAAGAAAGACGTAAAAGTTCCCGGTTTTATGGGGACAAAGAAGAAAGATTTTTGTTGTTCAGACCATGCAGACAGATATGAAAAGGAAGTGGAAGAACATTTAAAAAAACCAAAAAAAGGCGGGGGTTGTTGCGGATGAAAAAAGTAACCATAAGTATTCAGGGAATGAGTTGCGCTTCTTGTGCTAAGAACATAGAGAGAAGTCTGAAAGAAGTTAAAGGAGTGAGAGAGGTAAGTGTTAGCTTGATGACTAACAAGGCTTTGGTCGAAATGGATGATTCTGTCAAAGAAAAAGAATTGAAAAATGCCATCTCGAGAATTGGAAGTTATCAGGCAAAAGAAATAATCTATGACAATCATGTTAAAGAAGAACATAAAGAGCACGAGCCACATGAACACGAAGAGCACGACCATTCCGGAACAATTGAAGAGAAAGAGATAAAATCCTGGCAGAAAAAAATGTTTTGGTCTTGGCTGATAACAATCCCGCTTACATTCATCATGTTTTCTGAAAGATTGTTCGGATTAAAATTCTTTGAACCAACTACAATGACTATTGTTCTCTTGGTCATGGCTTTTCCGGTGATTTTCATCATCGGATGGTCTACGCTCAAAGGCGGTTTAAAGGGCTATTATACTTTTTATTTTAGCATGGATTCTTTGATTTCTCTTGGAACAATAGTTGCATATATCACAGGCATCATGAGTTTTTTCATGACTGTTCAGGATTATTCTGGAATTTCTGCCATGATCATGACTTTCTTTGTAACAGGAAAGTATATTGAGTCAAAGGCAAGGGGGCAGGCAGGGCAGGAAATAAAAAAACTTCTCGAGCTTGGAGCTAAAAACGCGTTAGTTGTTAGGAATGGTAAAGAGATTGTAATTCCTGTATCTGAGATAGAAATAGGGGATGTAATGGTTGTCAAACCAGGAGAAAAGATCCCTACAGATGGTCTTGTTGTAAGGGGAGAAAGCGCTGTCGATGAAAGCATGGTCACAGGGGAAAGTCTTCCTGTGGAGAAAAAAAAGGATTCTAACGTCATTGGTTCGACAATTAATCAAGACGGAATTTTATACATAAAGGCTACTAAGATTGGGAAAGACACGTTCTTATCCCACATAATAAAATTAGTTGAAAATGCTCAGGGAACAAAAGTTCCGATACAAAAACTCGCAGATAAGATAACAAACATTTTTGTTCCAGTAATTTTAGTCATTACTGTTTTAACTTTCATAGCATGGGTTTATTTTAGTGGTGATTTAAGCAGATCTATAGGTGTTGCTGTAGCTGTTTTAGTCATAGCCTGTCCTTGTGCACTCGGATTAGCTACTCCGACGGCACTCATGGTTGGTTCTGGAATGGGGGCTAAAAGAGGAATCCTTATAAGAAAAGGGGAGGCAATCCAGACCATGAAAGAAATTAAGACAATTGTTCTTGATAAAACAGGAACAATAACAAAAGGAAAACCAGAAGTTACGGAAATTTATAGTAAGGTGGAAGAATCTTATTTATTAGATGTTGCCGCAAGTCTGGAAAAATTAAGCGAGCACCCACTCTCAAGAGCAATTGTAGACAAAGCAGGATTAAAGAGATACAAAAACGTCAGTAAATTCAAAATATTAAGAGGCAGAGGAATTGAAGGGGTTATTGATACAAAGAATATTGTTATAGGTAATTCTGCCTTGATGAAAGAAAAGGAAATCTTAATAAAGGGTTTTGAGAAAAAGATTAGGAGATTTGAAGATAAAGCTTATACAGCCATGATAGTTTCTGAGAATGAAAAAGTAATAGGGATTATAGGGGTTGCTGATTCTATCAAGGATGATTCTGAATCTTCTATCAAGGAATTAATCGAAGATGGTTATAAGGTGGTGATGATTACAGGGGATAATGAAAGAACCGCCAAGGCAATTGCAAAACAAGTAGGAATTAAGAAAGTAATTGCAAATGTTTTGCCCGGAGACAAATCGAAAATTGTTAAAAAATTAAAAGAAAAAGGAATGGTTGCTTTTGTAGGAGATGGAATCAATGATGCTCCCGCATTAAAAGAGAGTAATGTCGGGATTGCAATGGGGACAGGAACAGACATCGCTATAGAGGCAGGGGATCTTGTTTTAGCAAAGGGTTCTCTAATGGGTGTTGTGCAGGCAATTAATCTCTCGAAAGCTACATTTGGAAAAATAAAACAGAATTTATTCTGGGCTTTTGCATATAACGTAATTGCGATTCCTGTTGCTATGGCTGGTTTACTTCATCCCGTTATCGCAGAAATTGCTATGGCCCTATCTTCTATTACTGTTGTAGCAAATGCTAATTTATTGAGGAGAAAGAAGATTTAATTTTCCTGAATCCAGCCATATCCTTTTTCTTCGAGTTGATCTACGATATCGCTGTCTCCTTCGAGGACTATTTTTCCATCCATCATTATTGAAACCTTGTCTGGCTTAGCATAATCGAGGATTCTCTTATAATGGGTTATTATCAGGATTGTCTTGTCAGGGCTTTTTAATTTATTCACCCCTTCTGCAACCTTCTTTAGAGAATCTATATCGAGGCCAGAGTCTGTCTCATCGAGGATAGCTATCTTAGGATCGAGCACAGCCATCTGTAATATCTCCATCTTCTTTTTTTCTCCCCCTGAAAATCCCTGATTAACATATCTGTTCAGGAATTTTGTATCTATATCCAACTCTTTTGCCTTTTGTTCGAGAAGATATCTGAATTCTAATAGAGAGAGTTTCTTTTCTTTGACACTGTTGTAGGCTTGTCTTAGAAAATTTGAAATACTGACTCCAGAGATTTCTACGGGTTGCTGAAAAGAGAGAAATAATCCTTCTTTCGCCCTCTCGTGAGGATCCATTTTTGTCAGATCTTTTCCATTCAATAGGATTTCCCCAGAGGTTATTCTGTATTTTGGATGCCCCATCAAAACATAAGCAAGAGTTGTTTTTCCAGAACCATTTGGTCCCATTAAGGCGTGAATCTGTCCCGGCTCTAATTTTAGATTTATTCCCTTGAGTATTACTTTACTCTCAGACTGCACATGAAGATTTTTTATTTCTAACATTTTACCTCAGTGCTCTTTTCGTTGCTTCCAGGGGGAGGAGGGCACATTTAATTCTTGCAGGACTAATTCTAATTTTTAATAATTCGAGTATATCTTTATTATTTAACTCTTTTATATCTTTAAGATTCATCTCTTTTATCTTTTCTGTGATGAGAGAAGCAGAAACTATGCTTATCACACAACCGCTTCCATTGAATTTTACATCTTTGACTTTTCCATCTTTAACTCTGAGCTGAACAGTTATCTCGTCTCCACAGAGAGAGTTGTATTCTGTTTTCTTGTGTGTCGGATTTTTCATGATTCCAAAATTGGAGGGATTTTTGTATAAATCCATTATGTGTTCTCTGTACATGTCGCTGGGTATTCCCTGTTCCATCTTTATAAAATATCTAATAATTCTTTAATTGAATCGAATCGGTAGTCTGGTTCTCCGGTCTCTTGGTTTGGACTATCATATGACCCGTCTCCTTTTTGAATCCAAACAGTTTTGCAACCAAGTTCATTTCCGGGCTTTATTTCTCTACTAGCCCTATTACCAATAATTATTGCTTGGGAAGGTTTAACTCCTAATTCTTTAAGGGATTGTTCAAATTCCTTGGTTGTTTTTTTTGTTGCAACAAGGATAAAATCAAAATAATTTTTAATTATTGAATTTTCTATTTTTTTTCTTCTCGATATAATATTTTTTGATCTTGAAACAATGCCTAATTTGTATTTCGGTTTTAATTGATCTAATACTTCTTTTGTGAAACTGAAAAGTCCTTTGTGTCTTTCATATAATACCCCTGTCCAATCAAATATTATTGCTTTTATCATTTTAATTAAACTTCTCCTGTATTTTCTTGAGGGTTTCAACCAAGAGATCAATATCTTCAAATGTGTTATAGATAGAAAAACTGGCTCTAGAAACTCCAGAAATCCCTAGTTTTTTCATCAAAGGCATTGTGCAACAGTGTCCTGCACGAATTGCGATTCTTTTTTCATTCAACAGCTCTGCAACATCGTGAGGGTGAATTCCCTTGAGAATGAAAGAGATTATTCCAACACTCTTGTTCTTTCCATGATTATAGATTTTAATTCCTGGAATTTCTTTTAATTTTTCAAGTGTATAATTTTTCAATTTGCTGTCCCATTCAGCAATGTTTCTTATTCCGATTTTTTCTATATATCTTATAGATTCTGCCAATCCTATTGCTTCTCCTATATTTTGTGTTCCTGCTTCGAATTTTTCAGGGGGTTCTTCCCAGTCAGAGTCTTTCCATGTTACTTTCTTTATCATCCCCCCTCCAAAATTAAAAGGAGATAGTTTTTCCAGTAATTCTTTTTTTCCATATAGAATTCCTATTCCTGTAGGGCCGAGCATTTTATGGGAAGAAAAAGCCAGAAAATCACAGCCAATCTTCTTTACATCTATATTGAGATGCTGGATGCTCTGTGCAGCATCGATGATTGTTATAGCCCCTTTCTTTTTTCCTAGTTCGATTAGTTTTTCTATATCATTTATGGTTCCGAGAACATTCGATACATGTGTAACAGAGACTATGGCTGTTCTTTTCGTTATCTTCTTCTTTGCATCTTCATAATCAAGGGTATAATCTGGTTTCACTTTTATGAATTTTAATTTCATTCTGTTTCTTTCAGCCAGCTGCTGCCATGGAACAAGATTTGAATGGTGTTCCATTTCTGTGAGGACTATCTCGTCTTTTCCTTTTTTTAATATTGAAGGAAGTGTATAGGATAAGAGATTCAGAGATTCTGTGGTATTTCTCGTGAAAACAATTTCTTTTTCATCGGCATTTATGAATTTCGCAATAGTCTTTCTCGCTACATTATATCTCTCCATCGCTTTTTCGCTAAGAGTGTAGAGTCCTCTTCCGACATTTGCATTCTCCTTTTTATAGAAATCACTGATAGCATCTATCACTTTTCTCGGTCTCTGAGATGTTGCTGCGCTGTCTAGATAGACGAGTCTCTTGTTATTCTTGAATATAGGAAAATCTTTCTTCAATCTTTTTGCTCTTCTATTTGTTATTCTCATCTTAAACCACTGAATTCTCTATCTCCAGTTCTATGAGCCTATTTAATTCTACTGCATATTCAAGGGGAAGCTCTCTTATCAGAGGCTCTATGAACCCTGCGACAATCATCTTTGTTGCTTCCTGTTCTGATAATCCTCTGGACATCAGATAAAACATTTGCTCTTCTCCGATTTTTCCGACAGCCGCCTCGTGTGAAACCTCTACATCGTCTTCTTTTACATTCATGCTTGGAGTTGTCGTTGCCGTGCTCTCGTTATCAAGCATTAAACCATCACACCTCACGCTTGACTTTGATTTTATAGCTCCTCTTTTTATATCTACTAATCCCCTATAAGCGGTGATTCCCCCATCCTTACAGATACTTTTGCTGATTACGTGCGAACTCGTATTTGGAGCGAGGTGATATACCTTACATCCTGTGTCTTGGTGTTGGGAGTTTCCAGCATAAGCGATTCCTATGTAATCTGTCTTTGCGTTTTTTCCCAAAAGAATGCTGCAGGGATACAACATCGTGACTTTAGAACCCATGTTTCCATTCACCCATTCCATATAACCATTTTCGTGGACTATCGCTCTTTTTGTATTCAAGTTATAGGTATTTCTGCTCCAGTTTTCAATGCTTGAATATCTCACCTTGGCCCCTTTAAGGATGTGAATCTCTACACAGCCTGCGTGCAGAGAATTTTCTGTGTATCTTGGTGCACTGCAGCCCTCTATATAATGAACTTCAGAGCCTTCGTCTGCTATTATCAAGGTGTGTTCGAATTGCCCCCCTTTCTTTGCGTTCATCCTGAAATATGCTTGTAAAGGAATCTTGACTTTCATTCCTTTTGGAATATAGATAAAAGTTCCTCCACTCCAGACAGCTGCATGCAAAGCTGTAAACTTGTGGAGGTGTGATGGGATACAGGTCGTCATGAAGTATTTTTTGAATAGTTCTGGATATCTCTTCAAACCCTCGTCACAGTCTAAGAAAACAACCCCCTGATCCTTCCATTCTTTCTTTAAATTATGATAAACGACTTCTGATTCATACTGTGCTCCTACGCCTGCAAGAGCTTCACGCTCTGCTTTTGGAATTCCAAGTTTTTCATAAGTCTGCCTTATGTCAGAAGGAACATCATCCCAGGTCTTAGAGTTTTTCACAGAATCTGGTTTCATGAACATGTGAATCTCATTTATATCTAAATCAGAGAGATCTGGTCCAAAGTTAGGCATTTCCATTTTTTGGAATAGCTTCAGCGCATCTAGTCTCTTCTCAAGTATCCATTCAGGTTCTTCCTTGTCTCTGGAAATCCGCCTGACTAGTTCTTCATTTATTCCTGTTTCTGCTTTGAAAACTAGCTTTTCCGGATTAGAATGGTCATAAATTTCTCTATTTATCATTTTTCACAATAGTATTTACATCTTTAATAATCATCTCTATGGCTTCGTCATTTAATCCATGTATTTTTGCTCCTGCTTCTATCGTGTCTTCGTTAGAAAAGATACATCCTGCACAGTTCAACCCATAGCCCATCAAGACTTCTGCTACCTCTGGATGCTTTTCTATAACATCATTGATAAATGCGTTCTTGGTTATTTTCATAGAAATATCTACTTCTTTGCTTTCAAAAAGCTTTCGTTGATAGCATCCCAGTTGACCACATTCCAGAAAGCATCAACATATTCAGGCCTTTTGTTCTGATATTTTAAGTAATAGGCGTGCTCCCATAAATCTATTCCTAGAATAGGTGTTTTGTTCTGCGATATTGGGCTATCTTGATTTTTAGTTTGTATAATTTCTAACTCATTGTTGTTTAATACTAACCAAACCCATCCACTTCCAAAAAGAGTTGTCGCAGCTTCCTTGAATTTTTCTTTGAAATTTTCTTCACTGCCAAACTTTTCGTGAATAGCATCTTTAATTTCCCCATTAATCTTAACATCTTTTTTCAACATCTTCCAGAAAAAAGAATGATTTGCATGTCCGCCAGCATTGTTGATTATTGCCTGTTTCTTGTCTTCTGGAAAGCTGTTTATCTCTTTTAACAATTCTTCCACAGATTTATCCTCCAGTCCTGTGGCTTCGAGGGCCTTATTCAGTTTATCAACATATCCTTGATGGTGCTTATCATGGTGTATTTCCATGGTTTTAGAATCTATGAAAGGCTCTAGAGCATCAAAAGAATATACTAGTTCTGGAAGTGTGTGTAACATTTTAATAAAAAAAGTGGAAGGAAAAAACCGAAGTTCAATCCCCCCGTGCCCAACCGAAGTCAGACAAAAAACATAAGCGATAAGGGTTTATAAAATCTTCTTTTCTCCTAAATTTATGCCTGGATGGCGGAGCGGTCTAACGCGACGGTCTCGAAAACCGTGCCCTTTGGGGTTCACAGGTTCGAATCCTGTTCCAGGCGTGTTTATTAAAAAATATTATAAAAATCAAATTTATCCCCTAAATTCATCCCTAACTCTTCTGCAATTCCCCCATTTATTTCTAAAATAAAACGAGCATTTTTTTGTGGTCTTATAGTTTTACACTCGTCACCACACGGTTGGGCTTCATGTTCGATGTATGCTATTTTTCCTTCTAAATCAATCCAAATAATGTCTAATGGAATCAAGGTATTTTTCATCCAAAAATTATATTCCCCGTCAGAATCATAGATAAATAACATTCCTTTATCGCTTTCCAATGATTCTCTGAACATAAGTCCTTTTGATTTTTCGGCACTGGTTTTTGCTAGTTCGACAAAAAAACAACTTTCTTCTAAACAGACTTCAGAAGTTTTTTCTGAATTATTTCTGATTAAGAAAATTGATAAAATAATTATAAAAATTATTAATACAATAAAAAATGATTTTTGTTTTTTCATGTTAAATTATGCGCGAGCCGGGAGTCGAACCCGGGTCACTTCGTTTTTGCTTTGCTCTTATTTGAGCGCCGAACTTTTCTAAAGTTGGGCATTGGCAACGAAATATACTA
>CAZMIN010000014.1:0-1030 GCA_964566405.1 Candidatus Woesearchaeota archaeon
CCAAGGAGTCATGCAGTGCGCAGGAATTATTTCAATCTTATCATCGATTCTTTTCAATTCTTCGACTAATTCAGGAGAAGTCATCCCGAAGATAGGTCTTCCGTCGTAATCGAGTCTTCCTTTGCTTCCGAGAAACTCTGTTACCTGATTAGCAATTTCTGTATTTGGAGCAAAAATCAAATGATGAATCGCCCTCCTCTTTCCATCCTGGCTATACATGAGACTCACTTCTGTCTGCCACAGAAAAGGAAAACCATTCACAGTCCTCAAGATTCCATTTTCATCTTCTGTTAATTTCTCATCTATCTCTTTTCTTCTCAAGGGATGCTGAAAATCTCCAACTCCAAAAAGATGCAAACCTTTTATTCTTGCATATTTCTCTAAATTTTCTATAGAAATATTCTTACTCGTCGCCCTTGCATACTTAGAATGAATCTGAAGGTCTGCTATTATTTCCATAATTGGTTAAAATTCATAGAGATTAAATAGTTTATCGTGATTTCTTCTTCATTCCCCATCCAATAAGAACTAAAATAAGTATAGCTACCACAACCCATAACCAGGCTAGATTTCTGCTTGGAGGTGCTGTCCCCTCTCCCTCTCCTACAGCTCCTTCTCCTTTTAATTCTTCAGGAACCTCTTCGTGTATTTTTTGTATAGTCATGTCTGCCTTGTCACCTGAGATTCCGTTTAAGATTACATAAATATCATAAAAACCATCATCCGTAACATCAACTCTTGTATCTTCTCCGATATCTAAAACAATTTCAACAGGATCACTCGAGATTTCAATAGTTACCTGTGTCTCTGTCAAAGATTTAACCCCCACATGATGATCCTCCACACCTACCCTAACCCTTACCCTATTCTTAATCTCCAACCCCTTTCTATATCCTTGTTCTAATTCCTCTTCTGATACTATATAAGTATTTGTCCAGAACCTGGGAGTTGGACTCCCACCACCACAGCCATCAGTCACAAAAGATGTTGCCGAGGACGCACCAGCGTTTCCCGCAGAATCAGTACAAGT
>CAZMIN010000014.1:1040-12107 GCA_964566405.1 Candidatus Woesearchaeota archaeon
GTACAAGTTACAGTGTAAGAATAATAAATCCCACAAACCAAACCCGTTTCTGTTAGGGTTGAACTAGAAATACTTGCCCCACTCCTATCTGAAGTACACGAACCTTCTGCTCCATTGATGGTAATGGTCAGGGAATCTCGCGCAGAAGCTGAAAGAGTCAGGCTTATCGTTGGCGCGGTTGTATCAATATCCACCACATAAGAATTATTCAAACCAAGAATATTCACTGTATCATTGACATACACTTTGATTGTTTTATTCCCATCTGTAAGTCCTGTAAGATTAAATGATGTGCTGTTACACCATCTGTTAGACACAGCGACAGATTCGTTTGTTCCCTTAACATCCACTAAACAAACACTTCCTACTTCTCCAGAAAATGCATCGATAACAGAGATATTCAATGTCAGGGTATCTGTATTTCTCTTAAGTGTACCATTTGTATATGATGGCAACGTAATAACAGGAGCTGTCCTGTCAACATACATTGAAATATTTGTTGTAGAATTTGTTTTAGTTCCTGTAGCATTTTCTCCTTCAACAATAAATGTATAATTTGCCTCTGTCGTATTACTAAATGTATAACCTGTATCACTATCATTACCTACTTTCAGAAAAAATGCTCCTCCGGTATAAAGATAAACACTATAATTTACTGCAGTATTTGCACCTTCAGTCCAATTCAATGTAAAATCCCCTTCATCATAGTCTGTTGTTGCATTTTGCTCAAACAACAAACTACCAGGGTTAGTCGCAGCCAAAACAAACCACACCCCAAAAATTACAAAAACAGAAATTACAAGATACTTCAAATTATTGTTTACCATCCCCTTTTCAACCTTAAAAATAATAGAAACTAATCTTTATAAATGTTTTTTAATCACCCTCGTCAACAACACCTGCTTCACTCACAAAAAAGATTGTTTCGTTATCTGGAAGATTTGGGCTGTCTATTAACTTTGCAACCCTGGAATCTTTCTTTCCCCTCCTCAGATAAATTCTGTATGTGGAAGCGTGTCCCACTATGTGTCCTCCTATGGGTGTCGTCGGATCTCCGAATAACTGTGCGGGATTAGCCATCACCTGATTGGTCACATAAACCGCTAAATTATAAGTTTCTGCTAGTTTCATCAGGTTGTGTATATATCTGTTCAATTTCTGCTGTCTGTCTGCAAGTTGCCCCCTCCCTGCAAACTCTGCCCTAAAATGAGCTGTCAGAGAATCTATAATCATTAGTTTTATGGGCTCCCCCGCTTTTATCATCTCACCTATTTTCTCTAAGAGCAAAATTTGGTGATCAGAATTAAAAGCTCTGGCAATAAATATATTCTTCAAAACTTTTTCAGGATTAGCCCCTAACTTTTCCGCAATCTGTTTTATCCTCGAAGGCCTGAAAGTTCCCTCTGTATCTATAAAAACGCATTTGCCATTTGCCCCTCCATTCTCTACAGGCAGCTGAACATTCACTGCGAGAGTTAATCCGAGCTGGGTCTTTCCAGAACCATATGCCCCAAAAGCCTCTGTTATAGACCTGCTCTCTACACCCCTTCCCCCTAAAAGCATATTAAAGTTTTTACTCCCTGTTGTAATATAATTAATATTCTCTCTCCTCTTAGCATACTCTGTTCCTTCTACAAACCCCAAATCAAGCATCTTTCGGGAAGCCTGAATAGCTTTTCTCGCAACAGCTGCGCTAACACCTGCTGCCTCTCCTAAAGCTGTAGGAGTCATGACAGCCAGAGTCATGAGATCATAAATCCCTGCTGCCTCGAGCTTGGCAGATACTGCAGGACCTATCCCAGGAAGATCGGTCAACTGTGGCTCTTTCTTCTCTTCCCCTTCTTTATCAGATTTTTTAGCCATGAATGCTCAAAAAAAGCCTGATTTATAAAGATTATTCGGATGGCAGACATGCTTTAAAATACACTAAAAAGCAGGAATACCAAAAAAAACAAATCAGCTATAATAAAAGCCACAAATATGGAAGCCTCGACTCTTCCACCGGTCTTTAAATTTCCGGAAGAATTTTTCTTAAAAGGATAAAATGGCTTGATTCCTTCTTTGCTAAAACTATCTGTTAGCAGATGTACGCTATAACCAAGAAACAAAGGAAATGCCACCACAGGAAGAAAAAGAACAAAAAACAGAGTTATCAAAAACAAAAAGATAAAACTATGGAGAATTCCCCTATGCCTTACAAAAAACTGTAACGGCCGAAAGATTTTGCGTTGCCCCAACTTAGAAAATTTAGAATCAACATCTGGAAGAAACGTAGCAATCAAAGCAACAGAAACAAACACCAACTTATTCTCCACACTAGATACTAAAAGCAAAATGAAAAAAACAATTATTGCCAAATGGGTTCTTATCATCATTTTACTTCTCTAAACTCTGTATTACCTCATCGAGGTTCAGCTCTTTTACATCGTCTATGATGAATTCAGGAGTATTGAAAAAAGCATTATTTCGAACATTTCCTGCAAAGAACATTTCTTTTCCAAGAAGATTTTGTTTCTGTTGGAGTAATAAATTTGAATTCTCTAAATCTGTCAGACCAATGGAAGATATCTTTTCATGAAAAAGAACAGAACGAATAGATTCTGTTCCATCATCGAGAACAAGATTTACAAGAGCTCTTTTTTCAGGAATGACTTTGTTGTGTTCTCCACAAGAAAATACATCTCCTTCCTGAACAACTTTTCGCTTGCATTCAGGACAAACGTTGAAAAATTTGGGTTCAAAAATCTGAACCACAAATGCCCTGACACTGGTATTCTCTCCTTTCCTAAAATCAACTATATTCTTTTCCCTCACGATTTTCTCTGTCTTGACATCGTCCATATCCTCACTACTGAGCTTAAACTCTGAAAAACTTCCGAGATGCAGTTCGTTATCCCTCATGCTCCCGTTAGAAATTTCAACAACCGTTCCTTCCTTAACATCTCCTTTCTCTATGAGTTCTATATGGTTTGTATCCCATAAAACAACCCTTATATTCGAAGTCTCGTCTGCTATCCATAAATTTGTAACCTTTGACTCGTCTCCTCTTTTAGTCTTAAACGTTCGAACAGGAGTAAGATTTATAACTTTTCCGACAAGATTCACACTCCTCATCCCGGGCAAGAGCTCATCTATCATCAGTTTCTCACTCTCAAAAGATATCCCTAATTCAGAAGCCACAACCTGGGCAGCACCCTCCTTACTGATAAGACCAGATAATTTCTCTCTCTTAGCCTCCACTTTCTTCTCCACATCCTCTTTCATAAGGCCTGCAGATCTCGCTATCCTCTCCAGAAGCTTCTCATAGTTTCCTTGCATCTACGAAAAAAACAACTCTTATTTTTAAGTATTGTGTAAAAAACCCAACAACTTTATAAAGCAGTTTCATTAAAATAAAACATGGGAATCGCAGCAGTCAAAATAAAATTTATGCCTGTTTCTCCAGAATCAGACTTGGAAAAGATAGAGAAAGAAGCAAAAACAATCATAGAAGCAGAAGGCGGAAAAAACCCTAGTTTTGAAAAGCAGCCTATAGCCTTTGGTTTGAATGCTTTAGTAACCTTGTTCGCATGGCCAGAAGAAAAAGAGCTTGAAGAACTAGAGGAAAAACTAAAAAAAATAGAAGATGTTAAGTCTGCTCAAGTCGTTGATATAAGGAGAGCTATAGGATAAATGTTAACACCTGAACAAACAGTACAGATAAAAGAGCAACTTATCAAGCAGATAGAGAAAACTTTCCCAGATGATAAGAAAGAGCTGGCTAAAAAACAGATAGAAATCATGGATTCTGAACAATTAGAAAAATTTCTAGAGCAAAACAAATTAATGAAGCAAGAAACAGGTGAACAAAAGTGTATTTTTTGTTCAATCGTCTTTGGAGATATTTCTTCTTACAAAATAGATGAAAACGAAAAAGCAATCGCTGTCTTAGAAATAAACCCCATCTCAAAAGGGCATTCTTTAGTTATTCCAAAAAATCATATAGATTCCAAAGAAAAAATTCCTTCAGAAGCAATCTCTCTTGCTAAAGATATTTCGAAAAGAATAGAAACAAAATTCAAACCCAACAACATTAAAATAGCTTCAACAAATTTATTCGGGCATGAGGTTCTCAACGTGATCCCTATATACAAAGATGAAACTCCTGAATCAGAAAGAAAACCCCTAAATCCCGAAGAACTGTTGGGATTACAAAAAATCCTAAAGAAAAAAATAGTGAAAAAAATTATAAAAGAAATAAAGAAACCCAAAAAAATTAAAGAAAAACTCTGGCTACCAAAAAGAATTCCATAAGCCACTCATCCAAAAATATATCAGTATCAAAAAACTAATCAAAAAGACAGGAGCAAAGGGAATTCCTTGCCGCACAAGAATAGTCTTATATTTCTTCTTTATTCTCGCTATCTCTTCTTTCTTAAGCCCTTCCCATTTAGCCTTTATCGTTTTACCCCCCATCTTTAGGTCTTTGTAGAGCCAATCTCCCTCCACTAATTTTCCAGTGCTTATCTTTTTAATCATGCTTGTCTCATCGACAGCCTTGGCGTATATGTAGAAATAAGGAAGGATAAAAATAAGGATTCCCAGGCTGAAAAAGAGAATCTCAAAAAGACCGAAAGCCATCAGAACAAGACCAAGAAGCATGACAGAATAAACCTTCTTCTTATATTTGTTCACAAGTCTCTTAAATTCTTTTTGAAAACTTTTGAAATTTTTCAGGGCCAACACCAAACTAAAGCTTAAACTGTAAAAAGCAGCTATGAACAAGAATATCAAAAGAAAGGAAGCAAAGATTTTTAGATTATCCAAAAAATTCCCTGGGAAAGGTAAAATAGCCCCAAGAGCAATCATCAGCTTAGCATCCCCTCCCGCAAACATCCTCCCATAATAAAGCATATTACCTATAAAGAAAAATATCAAGAGTCCTATCAAACCCTGATAAAAAAATACAAAACTGTCAGAAACAAAGAGAGAATAGAAAAACCTAAATCCCAACGCAAAGATTATCAGAGAAAAATTCAGCCAATTCGCAATTTCCCTAATCTTGAGATCCTGAACAGTTGCAAAAATTATCCAAATTAGCGCCAAAACCCATAAAAAAATCATCTCATACATTCTACTTCTCCACCTTCTTTAACAAAGTTCTTCCACGACCGCCTTTTTTATAAGGATGCTTCTTCTTCTCTTTCTTTTTACTCTTGCGCTTGTTTCTCTTCTGAGGAAAAGCATAATCTCCAGCCATAATGAGATAAAAAGAAATCAGTTTAAATAAATTTTGAAATTATTCCGAACAAGTTATTGAAGGGCACACCGCAATTCCATAGTTTCTGGTACTATATCCCTCACTGTTTGCTAAATTATAACAAGTATCCTCAAAATTATCATTCGTTCCGTCTTTAACCTCTCTCTCAACACTACAATAATCAAAAGCAGAATTTGTAGAACAGGCTATATCACAAGAGGTTTTTATAGTTTCAACATTATTGGTAGAAACAAACGGAAGAATCTTTTTCCATCCCATTGTAAATCCTAATATAAGTACTATCAAAACCACAACACCTAAGATAATCAAGATAATGGCGTTAGTGCTCAATCCTTGACCTCTACGATTTTTTGATAAAAAATTGTTTGCCCCTCTTTTATCTAACATATTTACTTGAGGGTTGTTTCGTTTAAAAATGTTTTTATTAAGGAAGGTTATACCTCACCCAAATCTTATCTTTCTCTATTAAAAGATATCTTTCTCCTGCAGGATCCACAATATCCATTATTTCTTCTATCTGTGAATCAAGAACTCCTTTGGATTTGTAAAAATTATATTCTGCTATTTTAACATTAAGTTCTTCTATGACTGGAACATTTGTAAAGGATTCTTCTAACTTAAAACTAGAAGAGAAAAAACTAAGCAAAGCCAAACCACAAATTGCAACAACACCGATTACTAAAATTGTTATAGGAATATCTCCCTTACGATTCATCCCAGCACCCCCTCTATTTCGTCGCGTTTATTATCCAAATCAACATCAAATTCTTGTTGTTTTAATTCACCATAAATAAAATCCTTTTTTGTATCATTTGCTGAAAAATAAGCGAATAAAGATTTCTCCATTAACAAATCACTTTCTATTTTTTCTTTTTGATAAGAAAGAGCTTTTCTTGTGTTTGCTAGCAATGATGCTGCATACACAGAGATTATTAAAATAACTACTATGATTATTGTCGCAACCACCCAAGTCATAGTCTCACCTATCTGACCTCTATTTTTATTGTTTAACATTTTTTTCTGTCTTTCTTACAATCGATAAAATTTTAACCGAGTATACGTCTCCTGCAGAATCTAGAGAATAAAATTTCTTTTCAACGCATTTTGCCAATTTTTCTTTCTCAACTTCGCTTTCAACCCCACAACTTGAAATTAGATTTTTGTTCCCTTCTGAAATCTCAAAAACAAGATTCTCCTCTTGAGAAAACTCAACACCTACATAATATTGACCCTGTTCATTCCAATCATAAGTATCTTCTACATCAAAATTGAGATTACAATTTTCCAAAAAATTATTTTTAAAATCTTCATTCCCTAAAATATTTCCCTTCAAATAACCTGCTTTGGATAAACAATCTGCAATATGATTTGTTAAGATATTCGCCTCTAATTCCCGAACATCATAAGGTTTTCCATAAAAAGAAATCGTCATATAAACAACAGCAGAAGCCACGATAAAAAGAATAGCAAACCAATACACAGAGATTAACTTATCTGTTCCACGCTTGTTCATTTTATTTCTCATTTATCACAAAATAGTATTCTTTATGCTCAACATCCTGATTCACATCAACTTTCACATCATTGAAAAAAGAATATGAATACCCCCCTTCTCCTCTAAGTTTGACAGTGATAATATTATCATTATTGATTACAATATTTTTTGCATCCCCACCCCTCTTACTAGCCTCGTCTATAGCATCTTCCATATTCAGGTGAATCACCATTCCGGGCTTGGCAGAATCAATAAGCAGTGCTATTTGCTTTGCATAATTCTCTTCCAAAACGGCAGCACTTCCGGTTTTAGAAAATAAAAAAATAACCAAAATTGTTAAAAAAAGCACGTTAAGAACAAGAAAAATAATATTTTCCACTAAAATATTTGCCTTCTTATTTTTTTTATTCATTTTAAGATAAAGTCGTTATTGACTTACAACCTAAAGCCTCAAATTCTTGTGAATTTGCTTCGATTATTGAAGGGGATAGGTACTCATTACCAGATAAACCATCCACCATGATTCCAAGAAGAGATCCTCCTGTTGCACCTCCTGCTCCCGTCATCACTGCCACCCCAAACCCGATTCCCCACCCGGTTCCGGTAATAGGTAAGAGTGCAACAGATAGAACAGCCCCTGTCCCTGCCAAAGCCCATCCTAAAGTACTAACTTCACTAGTAATCCCCATCATAGCATAATACTGCTTATCTAAATCTATAGGACCAAAATTAACCCCCTGCTCATTAAGTATAGATTTTATTTCAGACAAATCCTCTGTGCCATATAGATAAGAAAGATAAGTTTCATCTTTTCCAGCCACATTGTTATCTTGCATATAAGTATAAAGTCCTTCTTTGTCAACTACTCCTTCTGTTAATTTTTCTTTCACACTATCATCAAAAGCAATTTGTGAACAGATTGAACAGTAAAGATTTTCAAAAAAATCATCTCCAACATAATTAACCTTTCCTTCCCCAAACATCCACCAACAATTTGCCATCTCTTCTGCTAAAATATTATAAACCTCTTCTGTTGTCTCGACTTTTTCTTTCACGGGCTTAGTCATAACCTCACAACTAGAATCACCAGTAATGCAAAGATAACTACGCTGACATTTTAGGGGCACAGATTCTGTTGGTAAAACAGAAGCCCCCCTCGTAACAACAGAATTATGACAAATTTCGTTATCTGTAGTTTCTCCGAGATTTAATCTAAAAATAAAGAATAATATGACTGCAAAGCTCGCTATCAAAATTATTATTGTGACCAGTTGAGTTGTCGTTAGTTCCCCTTTTTTTTCTTTCATCACATAACCCCTAATTTTTTGAGCAGGAAATACAATCCTGTAAGTGCTACACCAAAAAATATAATCCAGATTAAATACTTTATGAAATTATCTAAGTTCATTTTTCCCTAATAATTATTTTATCTCCTAATTTTAATACTTCAATTGAAATAGATGGGCTTTTAATTTTAATTTCTTCAAAATCTTCCAAACCAGGCACAATCTCACAAATACTTTTTTTATCACACTCTTTTATTTGCCTGCTACCAAAATTCAATTTAATATGATAACAGAGACATAAACAATCCTGTCCAGAACAAGAGTTTGGTTTTTCTTCTCCAACAAAACTGAACAAACTCCAGCTAGGAGGTGTTATATCTAAAACAGTTTCGTTTGTTGACTCCTGATTTTTTATAACATCTTTAATCCTTTCAAATGAGGCTTCTGCATTTACAGTTTTCTGATTATTAATAGAATTAAAATAAAGCGAGGTCAAAAAATACGCTAAGAAACTTATAGCAATAACTGCTAAAATTATCTTCAAAGTTTCTTCTGCGAGTAAAAACCCCCTACGATTTTTGATAAAAAATTGTTTTCTACGATTTTCTTTCATTTTAATAAGCTTAAAATAACCCCACCTGTTTCGTTTCCTGTTGGAATATTTTTAAAAAAATCTATAACCTTATCTGTAAAAAAGAGATATAACCCCCAAATAACAACCCCTACTACCAAGACCCCTAAAATTATTTTTATGAGTTGACCTATCGTTAATTCCATTTTTATCTGAATAAATTTTTAATCGAATCTATGAGTGAAATTCCCTTGTCCTTAAGCACTAAGATGGTAATCATGAGTATTGCAAGGGTGGCAATCGCTATTAATAACCAAGGAAGATAACTGGAAATAATACCCTTTTTTCCCATGGATAAAAAAGAGAAAGACAATTAATAAATTTAACTCTAAATTATAAATTTCCAAGTACGATGGATGTTAGTACAAATAGTGCAATCGTTGCTGTGAGGGCTGTTATAAAGTAAAGTACGAGTCCTTTTACAAGATTCTTTCCTGTTTTGTTCGTCTTCACGAGTTTATCTTCTCCAGAATCTATGGTTACTAAGGTCCTGGTTAAAATAAAGATTATTTGGATTAAATATATTCCAATTATAATCTGTAAGAAATAAGGGGGAATCATCGCTGAAACTTCAAATATATCCAAGACACCATCCAAACCCCCAAACTGTGTGGCTGCTTCTCCTCCTAACTCAGATAATCTTAATTTTGAAAGTATCGAGGTAATCATCGCTGCCAATCCAACCACAATACCCGACAAAAGAGGGGCGAGGAAAGACATGTTACTCTTCATATCAGATATTATTTCTGCAAGCATATCTTTGAGCCTGGAAGTTATCTTTTGTATGTTCTTGACATATTCTGAAATACTTATCAGACTTATAGCAGCTATCTTCAAACCTTTTTTTGAAGACTCTACGAGAATCCTCATACTAGTTGCAATCAAGTCAGAAGGATAATAAATAATAGCTCCCCTCCTGGGGTCAAAAATTGCTTTCTCAACACTCATACCCATCTGCCTTATATTATAATTAACTCTTCTGAAAAAATCCTCTGTCATCAGACCCTTGGAAGACTCTGCAACCTTTCCAAAAGCCAGTTCAGGAGGAACACCATTCCCTATTCTGTTTCCCAACTGAAACAAGGAATTATTAAACTCCCCCTCTAATTGCCTAGTCTTTTCCCTCTCCTTAATGAGATCTTTTGTTCTTGCCTTAAATGCAATAGAGAAAAATAAAGCAATCCCCAAAGGAATGAACATACCTAAAATTAAGGCACCGACACCAAAAGGTCCCGCAAGCCCTGTTCCAGTAGCCATAAATCCAAATACTTTTTCATCTCCCATAAAACCCAGACCTAATTGAGAAAAAGTAAAATCTCTCTCCACCCCAATCATATCAGGAACAGGCGTATACTGGAAAACTAGAGGAAGAAGTCCTATGATAAATAAAGGAAGAACTATAAGAAAGGCTGTAAAATATGCCTTCTTGCTCTTGTACCTAGGATATAAAGGATTCCTCTCCAACAGGCTGGATTCTCCATAACCCCCAGGCCTCAAAAACATTATTTTATCTGTCAGATAAAAAACAAAGAAAGGAATTATTAAATTAAACAGAATAAATACATGCATCCAGTTAAGCAAACCACCCATCATCGCAGAAGCCAAAGGCAGGAGGGCCAAAGCGAGTGTTGGGAGAACAACCCCCAACATGTAAACATTTGTAAGAGGGCTCTTTACAGTATGTGTAAACCTGAGCATCCTGTCATAAACTCCATCGAGAATAACCCTGAGAGATTTTTCCAGAGTCAAGATTCTCCGAGAATTATCAGGTTCAAATAAACTACTCTCTATTAGATGAAATGCTTCTATAAATTCTATAGAGTAATCTCTCCAGGTCTCTAGATAATTATCCAGGCTTTCTTTGATAGAAGAAAACCTTCCGACCTGGACATCATAAAAAACTTTCTTAAAATCAAGTGCTAACGGATATTGTAAATGCTCTGAAGCAAAAGCTATTGCTTTTTCTAAATTAGGTGTATGTCTCATATAGACAACTATATACAAAATTGAAGGAACCATCTGAGAAGAAGCTTTAAGTCTCCACTTATTTGCCAATCTTGCAGGATACCCCTTAACAAAATAAAATAAGAAAACAGAAAGTATGGACATTAAAATAAAAAAGAAAAATGGAAAATTTGAAAAAATCCCATCAAGCCCCTCCCCACTTCCCTTAATCATAGCAATCGCAACAGACCCAAATAAACCAATAAAAAATACTGTCAAAAAAGCCACTAAGCTCAGAGTAAGGGGCTGCCAAGGCTCTAAATCCAAATGAGCAACATCTAATTTTTTCTGAATCTTCAATCTGTCTTTCTCAGCTACCTTTAATCTGATAATGCTGCCAAGACTCTTACACCATTTCTCATACCGAGAAATCTCAGGAGCCATCTCTTCT
>CAZMIN010000014.1:12117-14659 GCA_964566405.1 Candidatus Woesearchaeota archaeon
CATATTCTCTGCTATAGTTTACACTCTTTGTTCCTGATGTAGAAATCTGACTCTCTATCCTTCCACTATGTTTTCTAATAATATCTCTTACGTCTCTATCAGTAACAGGCATTTAAATCACCATCTTTTATCTGAAAGAAATAATAGAAACTAATTAATAAATGTTTAGAAGTCTTATGCTTTCCAAGGTATTTTTCTTGGCATGGCTAAACAGAAAAGAGTGCTAACCAAAATAATAAATATCGAAGCTCCAACAATCATAAAAGGATTATCAATTAAATTTCCATAAATAAAGAGAGGAAGACCGATAATAAATGCCACTAAGACCCCCCATAATACCCCTCTCGCGTCCAATCTACTCCAATATAAACTTAGAATTGTTGGGACAACAACTGTCGCGGCAATGGTATTGAATATCCACCATAAATGAAATAAACCAAATTGAGGAATATAAACCACTAACAAAGCAACCAACAGACCTAATATCGCGACACCAAACATGGATTTTCTTGCTGATTTGATGGCATCTTTATCTGATTTTGATTTAACAACATCAGTAACCCATAGCGAACTTGTAGCCGAGAGGCCAGAATCTAATGTAGAGCTCAATCCGGATAATAACATAATAACAAATAGGAATACTGCCCAAGAAGGAAGTAAGGTTGCTACGGTCTGTACCCCAATCATAGAAATATCAACTCCTTGTGGAAGAGTAATCCCTAAAGCAGAATTTGCCCCTAAAAATCCTAAAGTGGATAACGCTATTGGAACAACACCAAATATTATTGCACCAAATATAAACGCTTTAACTAAATGATTTTTCTTAATAGCAAAAGCTCTTTGCCAGTATTGTTGATCTGAAATAGCTCCTGAGATTAAACCTATTGAAGTAACTATTCCCAATGAGAAAGCTATACCGGGATCAAAGATATTTCTGATTCCAGCTAACCCTCCAAGACCTGCACTTATTGCAGAAAAACCTCCAGCAGCACTCCAAGTTAATGGGAGAATTATCGCACCGATAATAAATATCATTGCCAACTGAACAAAATCAGTAACTATGGATGCTTCAAGACCAGAAATATAAGTGTAAATCAATGCTATAACTAATAAGATTGGCATAATTATAATAAGGGGTATACCAGTCAATAAAAAAATTAAACTGCCTCCTGCGAAAATTTGAACAGTAATAGCCATGAGTTGATAAAAGAAATATGGAAAGAGATAAACTTTATGAACTTTTTCACTTTGAAGCCTGTATTTTATGTACTGAGGGAGCGTATATCCTTCAGGCATTTTTTTTCTAATTTTTGGTGCAAGAAAAGCAAAAATAGCTAAAGCAACAATATTCGGAAATGTAAACCAAAAAATACCTGGAAGTCCTGTTTCATAAGCCAATTGAATAGACACAAAAAGTGCTGGTGCCCAAAGCCAGGAGGCGGCAATGCTTGACCCTCCGATAAACCAACCAACATTTCTTCCAGCAACTAAAAATCCTTCTTTAGTACGCCACTTTTTCAATCTTGCAAAGAAATAAGTCACAAAAATCATAGCCAAACCAAAAATTAAAAGAAACCAATATCCTGCAGATTGTGAAATAAACGCCATTCTATTTTAATGATTTTTACCTTTATAATTTATATTCTCTTCTTCTTAATTTCTTCATTCAACCACTTCTGCCATTCTGGAAAAACCCTGTCACCCATAGGAAGACCGACCTCTAATCTTATCTCATCAGAGATTCTATGAAATGCATGATTAGAAGCTGTGCTAAATCTTGCTTCCAAGATGTTATTATCACCAATTTTTCCAGCAATATCCACGAGCTCTTTTTTCATTTTCGCCCTCAACAAAATATTGTCATAGACAGCATCCCAATTTCCTGCCCAGCCTTTTACGTTCGATGCTATATTTTTCAGAATCTCGCTATCACCATTAATCAAATCCTGTGTTGGTTCTAGCTCGTCTTTCTCAATATTATATTTTAAAAGGTCTACAAAACCTTTTTCTTCTAAAGGATCTTTCTGCCAATGTTTTCTAACTTCTGATATTTGCGTGACTCTTTTCCACGAATGTAATCCATCAGAGGTCTTTATTGGATTTGCAACAGCGATTATATCTGTAGCCTTGAAACTCGTGGCAGGGACCCCCAAGTCATTGACAACCCTGTCAAAAACTCCATAAGGAGATGCCCCGTGAATCGTTCCTGCAACAACATTTGCCAATGCGCCAACCCTCATAGCTTCATAGAGTGCCTTTGCCTCAACACTTCTAACTTCACCAATTATCAGAGAACTATCCCCTAATCTAAGACTCGTTCTTATTCCATCGTCTGCAGAAACTTCTGTAGTTGTTTTCAGAAGAGCAGAACGAACCTTCATCCTAAGAATATCATAATTTAATTTTCTCAGAGATTCCACAGGAAGTTCCAGAGTATCTTCTATTACAATTATCCTATACTTCGGAATAATTTCTAACATTAGACTTCCAAGAAGGGATGTTTTTCCAGAACTCCTGGTTCCTGCAACGAGAAGGGTCCTGG
>CAZMIN010000015.1:0-13318 GCA_964566405.1 Candidatus Woesearchaeota archaeon
AACAGTTTGCTAACAGCCTAATTCCTAATCCTTCTGGAGGGGTTGTTTTAATCCCACAGCTTGGGGAAATTCCTAGCGGCAATCCCGATCCAATCTGTTGTCATGATTTTGGTGCTTGGGCGGTTGATCCTGCAGGAAACACACTTTGGACCCTAAGACAAGATTTGGTTCACAATAGTTTTTTTGATATCTCAAATGATGCTGTGTTTGATAGTGAAGGAAATCTTATCATTGCTGGAATTGGAGGGAACGGGGATAATGTAACTGTGGCTAATAGTGATGTAACTGTGGCTAAATTTAAGTTACGTTAGTTAGATAAATTGTTCTTCTCACAATATTTATAAATCTATGATTCTTATGATTTTCATGCAAGGAAAAAGAGGTCTTTCTGCTGTTGTTACAACATTGGTTATAATCCTTTTAGTTCTTGTCTCTACAGGAATTATTTGGGTGGTGGTCAGGAATGTTATTGAGAGCGGATCTGAACAGATTGAACTCGGGCAGTTTACGCTTGACCTAGAAATTAAGAGCGTTAAGATTGAAGGAAGTGACGTCACCACTGTGGTTGTCAGGAGAAATCCTGGGGAAGGAAATTTTATAGGAATAAACTTTATTTTCTCTAATGGGACAGACACAGAAGTTATAAGAGAAGATGTTGTGTTGAATGAATTAAATGAGAGGAGTTTTACACTCACCTTAACTGAAATAAGTACTGCTAATCTTAAAGATGTCTCTGTTGCGCCCATCTATGAATCAGCTTCTGGAAAAGAAAACGAGGGGGATGTTGCAGATAGTTTTGAAGTAACAGAATCCATGAAGTCAGGCATTTCAGGAGATGTTGTCTTAGAGCCGCTTGGAAATTTTGAAAAGCTTGGATTTAAGGGTACAGGAAGAGAAGAGTATAGTATTTCTTCACAATCAGAAGATATTGTTAAAATAAAAACAGCAATTGTGGATCCTGTAGATGTTTTGCCAGGAGATAACCAGACATTTACAGTCTATGTTTATTCTCCTTATGGTGTTGTCAGCGTTGTATCTACAACAGAGTTAGATAATAGTACCTTGGATTTAGATTTACAAGAAATTGAAGTGGATGGGGAAGGGAACCAAGTATTTTCAGCTACATGGGTTGTTAATGATGTTCACGCTATCACTTACAGAACAACTATTGTTGCAATAGATGCAGAAGGAAATTCAGATAATGTAACTCTAACATGGACAGATTCTTGTCAAAGCCTGATTGCTTTTTCCGACCATGGAGTAACGACGAAAACAATATCCTCCACTTGTACTACCACTGCTGGTGCTGTAGGAGGAATTGATGCAAGCAACGTTGTTATTGGGGCGAATGTAAATCTTATCATAGCTACGGGTTCCCAATTTATATTTAATTCTGGTAAATCTCTTACCATAACAGCATCTGGTGCATCTATCACTAATACAGGTTCTGGTTCTTTTGGAAATGGTGACTTATATTATTCAGATTCTGACGGAGATGGTTATGCAACTGGCACTACTTTATATACAAGTTCAGGTGCGGGGCGTGTAAGGGCTTCAGACGCAAGTATTTTGGGGGAAAATGATTGTTCTAGTGATGTAGATGTATATAGAAATGTTGCTAGTCTAGCAAGAGATTATGATCAGGATGGTTATAGAAGTACTGTTGAAGCTATTGGCACCAAATGCGTTGGAACATCTACAACAATAAGTGGTAGAACATATTATAAGAATTCAGTTGCTGCGTTTTCCTACATTCCTAGCGGCCAGTCTTTAGGTAGTGACTGTTATGACTCATCAACAGATATTCCTAATTCTGCTTTGATTCATCCTGGCCAAACTGCTTGGTTTTCATCTCCTGTCGGTGGCTCTTGGTGGGATTACGACTGCTCTGGTGTGAGTGATAAACGATGGACCACGACTGGTGGGTCATGTCAGACGTGCAGTACTGAGGCGGCTTTCAGAGGCGAGACACCTGAATGGGAATCTCTTCAAGGAGAGGGTGAAGCTTTTGAGTGGATACCTTTACAACCAGAAGGTCCTCCAGGGGAGTGTTTCGTGTTGGATCCTGGAAGTACAGGATGGGTCGGTAGTGCTCCATCTTGCGGGTCTATAGCCACCTATTACACTAATACTGGAGATTGTTTTATTGATGACTGTCCTTCCACTGCTTATAATTGCAATTCAGTTTCGAGAACCCAGCAGTGCCATTAAATTTATGAGAAATAATCATAATTAAGTTTATTAAAGAGCATTCTTTTTAGTTTGATATGGGAACAAATAAAAGAGTTCATAAATATGTGCCCATATAGTTATTTATTATTAAACAATAAAAAGGTTTATATACTAATTTATCTCTATTTATTATATATAAATAACTATTAGATATTAAAATGTCACAAGAAATTCAAAAAAGACCAATACACTGGCCAACTCTTAATACAGTAATAATGGTGGAAGAAATTCTAAAAAATATGAATGAATCTGTTATTACAATAGCAGAATTAAAAAGAAGATTACCAAGACAGGTAAATCATAACACCCTTATGCTTATTCTTCAATATCTAGAAGAAAGTAATAAAATTTTAGTCGGATTAAAAGGAATAACTTGGATTCACAATCCAAACCATAATCTAAGAAAAGCAATTTCCCTGGGAATTGAAATATGAAAAATATTAAAGTAATTCTTTCTCCAGAAGCTAAAGAGGTTTATGAATATTTGAACAGAGAAGCACTAACTTCAAAAACAGAAAGATCCCTTCTTAAAGCTATTAAACAGAAAATGGAATTTATAAAAGTAAATCCCCATTATGGAAAACCAATTTCAAAAGATAAAATTCCTAAAGAATACAAATTAAGGTATGGAAATATAAATTTATTTAGGGTTGAATTACCTAATTTTTGGAGGATGCTTTATACATTGACAGAAGGAGAAACAAAAATCGAAATAATTGCTTTTGTATTAGATATAATTGATCATAAAACTTATAATAAAAAATTTGGCTATAAAAAGTAAACTTTAAATATAGCAATATTGTTATAACTATATGTTTTTGGAGAAAAGATTCTCAACGGCTTAACTTAAATAAGTCGTGAGGGAAAAATAGGGAACAAATACATAAAACAATTCTGTAACCGATGTAAGGGAGAAACAATACACAGGATTTTTAAACGATTTGGGAAAGCAGACAGGTACGGAGTCAAACGGTTGAGAAGAAAAGTACAGTATTATAGGGGTTGTCAAAAAAGAATTATTTATAATTCAAAAAAATTTATAAAAGAGAATCATAATTAAGTTTATCGGGGATTATCTTTCAGAAATTTGAATTGTTGTTTATGTGGGCACACGTAGAAAGATTTATAAATATGTGCCCATATAGTTATTTATGGTTTATCATGAAATAAGGTTAGTAAATGGGAAAAAACAACATTATCTAGTTTACAACAAAAGGGATAAGGGAAAATGGAGCAAGAAATCTAAATTTATAGGAAGTGGAGAGATAAAGAAAGGAAAAATTACCATATTAAAAAAGAATTTTGAAAAGGAACTTATTCTAGAAAGAAAATATGAGTATCTAACAGATAAAGAAATTATAGAGATAGAAAATTTGAAAGATATCTATAATAAAAGAGTTAAAGAACTTAGAAAAGAAGAGTACGAGAGATTTCAGAAAACGTTTTTTACAGAATTGACTTATAATAGCAATGCAATTGAAGGGAGTTCTTTGTCCTTACAGGAAACTTCTTTGGTAATTAATGAAGGAATTGTTCCAGAAGGAAAGACATTGGGGGAAATTTATGAAGCGAGGAATCATCTAGAAGCTTTAAAATTCCTAAAAAGATACAATGGTGAATTAAATGAGGGATTTATCCTGAAATTACACTCAATTATTCTGAGAAATATTTCTGAGAGATTTGCAGGAAGATATAGAGTGGCTTCTGTAAGAATTTTTGGTAGTGATATCAAATTCCCTCTCTCTGAGAAAGTCCCGCAATTGGTAAAAAATCTTATATACTGGTACAAAAAAAATAAAAATAAATATAATCAATTAGAACTTGCAACGTTGATATCTATGAAGTTGGTGACGATACATCCCTTTATAGATGGAAATGGAAGGGTTTCAAGATTAGTCATGAATTTTCTTTTAAGTAAGGGAGGTTATCCTTGGATTAATATATACAACAAACAAAGGCAGGTATATTTGCAGGCAGTTAGAAAGGCAAATGATGAAGATTATTCTTTAATTATTCCTTTTTTGATAAAAACATTAAAACAAAATTTAAGGGATTTTGATATGATTTAGTGTTGACTCTATTTTATTCAATTAATAGACCATGATTAAATTTATTAAAGAGCATTCTTTTTAGTTTGATATGGGAAAGGAATTATCTTTTATTTTATTTTTCATATTAATTGTATCATTTATTCCGACGTTAAACGCAGACGTTCTTTCTATAAACTCTGGAGGAACAGGGAACATTATCATTAATCCAGATACGCTTATCGAAGGATTTTTTTCAGGAGATATTGCTGCAGCAGGTGCTGTTTGTGGTAACAGTGTTATAGAAACAGGAGAGCAGTGTGATGATGGAAACATTGTTTCTGGAGATGGATGTTCAAGTACTTGTCAAACAGAGGTTGTTGGAGAAGGAGAAGGTGGGGGGGAGGGCGCAGGTGTTCCTTCAACAATTACTGTTGATCCAGAAGAATTCAATTTAAGGATGGCGATAAGTACTTCGCGAGAGGAAATAATAAAGGTTACAAACCTCGGAACTAGCACAGTGACTGTATCTGTCTCTCAACAAAATCTGGCTAATAACGTTATTCTGGGAGCAACCAATATGACAATTGATTCCGGGAAGACAAAAGAACTCTCTGTAACTTTTGTATCACTTACTCAAACAGGAATCTTCACAGGAAAGATATTTATTGGGGGAAAACAGGTTTTGGTTACACTCAATATAAAGACAAAACTTCTGTTGTTTGACTCAAACATAGTTGTTCTAAATGAGAATTTCCAGGTTCCTCAGGGGGATGAATTGAAAACCCTCGTGACACTAATTCCTTTGGGTGATCCTGATAGATTGGATGTGACTCTTGATTTCGTGATAAAGGATTATAACAATAATATTTATCTGACAAAGAGCGAGACTCTTTTAGTCGAAGAAAGAATGGAAATAAAGAGAGATTTTGATACAGGACTGCTTCCATTAGGGGATTATATTGTTGGTCTCGAATTGAAATATCCGAATGGGGTAGCACCTTCTAGTGCACATTTCGAAATTATTCCATCCAGAAGCCTTTTCGCAAGATTAGTGCTTTACATAGTCTTTATGATATTGGTGATATCGATATTTATATTAATAATCCTAATCTGGAGGCGTAGGAAGAAGAAAGAAGAACAGGCACAACAAGGAGTTGTACAAACTTAAATGTTAATCGGACTCGTCGGTAAGCCATCTGTAGGAAAGAGCACTTTTTTCAAAGCAGCGACTCTGGCAGAAGTTGAGATAGCTTCTTATCCATTCACGACAATAAAAGCGAATCGTGGAGTAGGATATGTGAAAATCGATTGCATAGACAAGGAATTTAATACGCAGTGCAATCCTGCCCATGGATTTTGCATCAAGAACAAGAGATTCGTTCCTGTTGAGCTCATGGATGTTGCAGGTCTCGTGCCTGGTGCCAGCGAAGGAAAAGGTCTTGGAAATAAATTCCTGGATGATTTAAGAAACGCAGATGCTTTTATCCATATAATTGATATATCTGGAACAACAGATATAGGGGGAAAACCAACAAAGAATTATGACCCTTGCAACGATGTAGACTTCTTAGAAAACGAATTAAACAAATGGTATTATAACATATTGGTCAAGGCATGGAGGGGGTTTGCCAGAAAAACAGAAGTCGAAGACGTTAGTTTTTCAGAAGCTGTTGCAAAACAATTCTCTGGATTAAAAGTCACAGAAGACCAGGTGAAAGATGTTTTGCTAAAATTAAATCTTCCTGAAAGACCCAGCACATGGGATGAGAAACAATTGATGAAATTTGCATCTACCTTGAGGAGAGAGAGTAAACCTACAATTATTGCTGCGAACAAAGTTGATCTCGAGAAAGGAAAAGAGAATTATGAAAAACTAAAAGAAAAATTTTCTGATTTTATCATAATACCTTGTTCTGCAGATTCAGAACTTGCATTGAGGGAAGCTACTAAGGCAAATTTAATAGAATATATACCTGGAGAAAAAGATTTCAAAATAATAGGAAATTTGACAGAAAAACAGAAGCAGGCGCTGGAAAAAATAAAAGAAAATGTTTTAGGCAAGTTTGAAGAAGGAACAGGAGTCCAGACCATCTTGAATACAGCTGTTTTTGATCTGCTGAAATATATATCTGTTTTTCCTGCAGGAGCGAGCAAACTAGCAGACAGCAAGGGAAATATTCTTCCCGACTGCTTCCTGCTCCCAGAAGGAAGCACTGCTCTTGACTTTGCCTTTTTTTTGCACACAGATTTTGGAAAGAATTTCATAAAGGCGATAGATGCAAGGACGAAGAGGGCTTTAGGAAAAAATCATGTCTTAAAAAACAGAGATGCTCTGGAGATTGTTACGAGATGAGAAAGTCATTAAAAGGATTGGCAGCAGTTGCATTGGTAGGAACTCTTGCTTTTGGAAACGGATGCGTTTCGCTGGGCGCAAGGCCCTATACTTCGGGAGAAAAATTTTGGTCAGGGGTGGCGGTAACTGCACACGCGGCAGATATGGGGATAACTAGGTACGGAGTAAGCAGGGGATTTCTGGAAACAAATCCTCTTTATGGGGAAGATGCAAAAATAGAGAGGTTGTTAGCTGTTAAGACGGCTTATCTCGGAATTACATATGGTTTGGGAGAAGCATTTCCTGAGAGAAGGAAGCTTTTCTATAAAATAGCAACAATTGCAGGAGCTGTTCCGTTTCTGCTTGATGCTTTTATTTTGATAACCTATTCTCCGCAGGACGAACAAGATTTCTAATAAAACTTATAAGTTAGCATGTATTCTAACTTAGATGAGATACGAATTTGCAGAAGATTTACAGAAAATAGCAGAAGAGGTTTCCAGACTCTTGTTTCCTCACGTAAAGATAGACAGGATTAAATGTTTTCGGAGTTACGGGACTTCTTCTAAGGGAACAATTGCGAGATGCCACACCATCGGGAAATTGATGCAGAAGGCGATGAACGCAGAAGCGTTCTATGCTATGGAATTTTTATCAGAGAGATTCGACAAACTCAGCGAAGAAGAGAGGGTAAAAGTCATTATTCATGAACTGATGCATATTCCGAATACTTTTGGAGGGGGGTTCCGGCATCACGACCACGTGTGTGAGGGGAATGTGAATAAATGTTACAGGACTTATAAGATAAAGGAGAAGGAAGTGGAGAAGGAAGATTTCTTAAATCTGAGAGAACTGAAATGGAAAAACGAAGATAATTTAAAAGAGGTTAAAATAACTAGGAAAAATGAAAAAAAGAATTGGTTTTCTGTATAAGGGAAAAAAATTTCTGGTCGATGTGGTCGCCTGTAACTCTTTTGGAAAACTCTTGGGTCTGATGTTTAAGGAAAGGGGGAAGGCAAGGGCGCTTTTGTTTGAATTTAAAAAACCGACTAAAATGAGGATACATTCTTTCTTTGTTTTTTTTCCTTTTATTGCAATATGGCTCGATGAGAAAAATAAAATTGTTGATTTTAGGGTTGTTAAACCTTTTAATTTAGCAGTTTCTTCTAAAAAACCATTCAAGAGACTGGTTGAAATACCTATAAACGAGAGATATAGGGATTTAATTAAGCTTCTCAAACCCGACTACGCTTAGGCGGGGTTACTTTTCTATTCCCCCGTCGGTGATTAGAAACATTTAAATATCAAATTAATTATTATAACACATAATTATAAACAAGGAGGTAAAAATGGGAAGAATTGTTGTTAAAAAGGTTATCACGAGGAGAGCAGGACATCTTTACTACATAGATGGGGCAGGTAATGTATGTGAGGCAAAGATGGCTCGAGGCGGAAAAAAGAAAAAGAAGAAAGCCAAGAAGAAACCTGCAAAGAAGAGAAAACCGGCTAAGAAAAAAAAGAAGAGAAGGTAAGCCTCTTTTTATTTTATTTTTTTATTTTTTTAATTAATTTATTCAGAATTTTGTTTTAATGCCTCGATGACAGATGGTTCTAGCCTTTGAGCTAGATTTGTTGGTATTTTAGAATTTTTTGAATCATAGTATTCTAACCCACCTTTTCTATGATAAGATATAATCTGGCTTCCCCCTTCTCTTCCTCCCGCATTTTTCCAACGCAAATCTTTCTCATTTATATTTTTTGGAAAAGGAAGGTCTATTTTTGTTGTTTTGCTTCTTTTAGGATATCTGATGTAAACTCTGGTTGTTCTTTCTCCACCATGGCTTTTTCTTAGAGCCACTCTTATATCATAAGCACCTAAAGAATCTTCACTTTCACTCATAACAATATCTTGTTTTCTTAGCATATATAATTTATGAAACTCCAGAGTATATTTTATAGTTCTAAACTTTCCTGACTGGAGTCGTTCTTAGATTTTTTTCCTGGTCTTTCTCTTTTTTTAACATTTAATGGATTTATTTGAATTAGTTCTGTTTCAGTTATACTTCCTGGATTGCAGAAGCAACCACCACAGTATGTTAAATCTTCGTCGTGATGGCACATTCTTATCATTCCTTTGTTTTCTCCTACTAACCCTGTCCAATATTCATGCATGCTACTAATCTTGGGAATTAAAACTCCTGATTGATGATAATAGGTGTTTTCATAATGTGCTACAGGAAGGGCACTCATCTGGGCAGGATCATCTGTATCTTTAAGAAGATCCCATAAAGATCCTGTTTGATTTCCTACAAAAGGGGAAATTACTTTTTGGGCCAAATCTCTGTTTATCAATCGCATAGGCAGAATTTGAAGTGGAATTCTATTTTCCCTTGCAAAGTTTATTAATCCGAGATTTTCTTCTGTAGGGGGAAATACAGGATGAAATAAAAGATAGAGTGCTGAATTAACTCCTGCTTCCCTATATTTTTTTGCTTGTTCTAATCTGAATTCGTTATCACAACCGTGTTCTATAGTTCCTAGTTCAATCTCATTAGGACCCATGCTGTATAGCAGTGTTGATTTGGTTCTTCTTAATAGTTCTGCTACTTCAGGGAAAAATGGTAAAAATTTTGTTGTGATAACCCCCCTCGTTCCTGTAACTAACATTGCTTCTAACGTTTGAGAAAATTCATCAGAGGTAAATGGTGTCCAGGGTTCTGTCCTTTTTCCAAATCTTAAAACATCGATTGGTTTACCTACTTCTTCTTCACTTCCAAATTTAAGTCTTGCCCCCCCTCTTAGCTCTTCGAGTAATCTTTGTTGATCAAATTCATAGAATGTTTTTGGAAACGATCGGTGTTTTCTGCTAGCATAGCAGTAATCACAATCTCCCCAAGGATATGAAAAATAATCTGTAAAAGTTTCTCCGTCAAAAGAAGGATTTTCTCCAGGTATCCAAGAAGTTAGACAGCCATTCATAAAATCTATATTTGCTTCTAGAAAACATTGTGGAACAAATTCAGCCTTGCCTCCGGTCAAAACTCTTTCAGGACGAATTCTTTCTAATTTTGTTACAGGAATGATTCTTGGAACATATTCTTTTTTTGGTTCTCTTCCAGATTTAGAAACTTCTCTTCCACAAAAATAAAAAACATCTGCTCTTGCTAAACTTGCAGCTTCTTCTCCTATTTCCCCCAACCCTGCAACAATCTGCTGTTGAATACCATATCTTCTATCAATATCTTCAGGGCTTTCCATTATTACGTTTGTTCCTCTTCCGTCATCAGGATTTACTATAAAAAACTCTTCTTCTCCAGATAGTGTTTGTGGAAATAAAGTTAGTCTTGTTATCTCTGGAAGTCTTGATAAAAGAGATGCATCTTCTCTAGAGATGGTCTTTTTAATCTTCGCTATTTCAGATACATCTGGTAAACCATCTTTTAGTAAAAAAACATCAACACCCCCCTTTTTCCCACCTTTCGAATAAGATAGTCTTAAAACTCTTTCGGCACTTCTGAATTCAGGTGGAAGAAGGGTTGAAACATCGTGCTGATAATTGTAAACTGCAAGATATGTTCTATCATTTTGCCCAATATAAATCCCACAAGGTTTTTTCATAGGTAAATTTTACAAAACATATTTATAATGTTTATTATATTTTATCACATGACAATTATTTTGGGAATAGAGTCCACAGCACATACTTTTGGGGTGGGAATCGTGAAGAATGGAGAAATTATCTCGAATGTCAGGAAGAGCTATACGACCGAGAAAGGGGGAATAATTCCTGTCGAGGCTGCAAAACACCACCAAGAAAACAAGCATGAAATCTATTTTGAATCTCTGCAGCAGGCAGGAATCGAAGAGAAAGATATAGATGCTATTGCATTTTCTCAAGGGCCTGGCCTTCCTCCTTGTCTTCTGGAAGGAATAAGATTCACAAAAGAGCTTGCAAAAAAACTGAAGAAACCAGTCGTTCCTGTAAATCACTGCATAGCTCATCTAGAAATTGGTGGAATCACAGGTGCTAAAGATCCTGTAATGCTATATGCTTCTGGGGCAAACACACAGATAATATCTTATGCTTCTGGAAAATATCGTGTGTTTGGAGAAACCCTTGATATAGGGATAGGAAACTTCATAGATACTTTTGCCCGTTATGCAGGAATCGGTTTTCCAGGAGGGCCTGTGATACAAAAATTAGCAGAAGAAGGCAAGAACTACATAGAACTCCCTTATAGCGTTAAGGGAATGGACATAGCACTCTCTGGAATGCTGACAAATTTAAGACAAAAATTAGAGAGTGAAAAATATAATTTAAAAGATTTAGCTTATTCTTTACAGGAAACAGCTTTTGCGATGCTGGTGGAAGTATCTGAGAGGGCTCTCGCACACACCGGAAAGAAAGAATTGCTTCTGGGGGGTGGTGTTGCGTGTAATACAAGGCTTCAGGAGATGTGCAAGATTATGTGTAAAGAAAGGGGAGCCAAATTCTTTGTTCCTGACAGGCCCTTATTGGTTGATAACGGTTCCATGATAGCATACGCTGGCGAAATTTTATTTAAGTCAGGGATAAAAGTCGAAGGAAAAGATATTGAAAACCTAGATATAAAACCCAGACAGAGAACAGACGATGTAGAAGTTACCTGGAGATGAGCAAGAAAACTTTAAAAAGCCATTTTTTCTCAATTATCTATCCGATGAACGAATCTTCGGGAGGATTTCGTTCTAAATTAAAAATGGATTTATATACTATAATCGAAAAAGCGAGAAAGACTGGAAAAGTCGAGAAAGGCACTAACGAAGTTACCAAGGCCATAGAGAGGGGAACAGCAAAACTCGTTGTGTATGCCGCAGACATAGAGCCTAAAGAAATTGTTCAGCATATTCCTGTTTTATGTAAGGAAAAAGGAATTCTTTGTAAGGAAGTCGACAGTAAGCAGAAATTAGGAATTTCTGTCGGTATTCCTGTTTCAGCCTCTTCTGTTGCCGTGATTGTTCCAGGAGAAGCAGATAAAGACATTGCCGGATTGAAGTAAAATGGCAAAACAACAACAAAATAAACAAGGAAAATCAGGATCTAAAGCAAGTGATAAAATTCTAGGAAATGTTGTGCCTGCTCTTGTTCAGGAGATTATTGGAAGAACAGGTTTTAGGGGGGAAATTACTCAGGTTAGGTGTCTGGTAACTACTGGAAGAGACGAAGGAAGAGTGATGAGGAGAAACGTCAAGGGTCCTATTAGGATAGGGGATCATTTAATGCTCAGAGAAACAGAAATAGAAGCGAGAAGAATTAAATCTAAGGTGAATAAGGGAGCTTATACTTAAAATGCCTAAATGTGTTTATTGCGAAAAAGAATACGATGTTCCGAGAGGACTTACTCTTGTGATGAACGACGGAACAGTTAATACTCTCTGCTCTTCAAAATGCAGAAAAAATATGAAGATGAAGAGGAGAAAAGTTCGGTGGATTTCTAAGAAGAAAAAAGATAAAAAAGCTTAACACATTTTATTTCTGAGTTCTTTATCTCTGGGGTCTTCCCAATTTTCTGAAAATTGAACTACAGCACCGGTTATTGGAATCATACTTATGGTTTTCTTTCCTTTACACATTACTTCATAGTCCTGGCAATAGTTTTCTTCTGTGCAGATAGCCTTTGTGAATGAATGCGTGTATGGTGGCTCTGATGCTGCATTTAAGAGTATAATCCCTGCTAATAAGAGGATTAAGATTATCGCTGAGATAAGCAGTTTTTTCATACAAAGCCCATAAAATCACACTTTTTAAATTTATTGGTTTTTTAGGAAATTTTTAGGATTTTCTTCTTTTATCGTCGGGAAAACAATTTTTTGAGTAGAAAACTTTATAAAGAAAAGCGACTTTTTTTAGATATAGAATAGGTAGAAATTCGTTAAATTTTCTATCTAATTTTGCTAAAAAATAAGGGGTTTTAGCAAAAGCTATCAAATAGGAAAATGGCAGATAAATATGGGGCATCTGAGATAAAAGTATTGGAAGGCTTGGAAGGAGTTAGGCGTCGCCCTGCGATGTATATAGGTGGAACAGGAAAAGACGGGCTACATCATCTGATATATGAGGTAGTTGATAATTCTGTAGATGAAGCTCTCGCAGGGTATTGTAAAAAGATAAAAGTAACTCTAAATAAAGATGGCTCTGCAACAATCGAAGATGATGGAAGGGGAATTCCTGTAGATACGCACCCTGTTTTTAAGGTTCCCGCTGTTCAGGTCGCCCTGACTAAGTTACACGCAGGTGGAAAGTTCGATAAAAAGTCTTATGCCATCTCCGGTGGATTGCATGGAGTAGGAATCTCTGTAGTCAATGCCCTTTCCAAGAAATTAATTATTGATATCAGCAGAGACAGAAAGATCTATCGACAGGAATATTCGAGAGGAGATGTAAAAACAAAACTAAAGGTTGTTGGAAGGAATGGAGCAACAGGAACAAAAATAACTTTTTGGCCAGACCCCGAAATTTTTCCTAACTTAGACTTTGATTATAAGGTCTTAGAAACAAGGTTTAGGGAAATTGTATTTTTGAATGCTGGTTTGAGGATAATTCTTATAGACGAGAACAAAGGAAAAAGAGAGGAGTTCTTTTCTGCAGGAGGTCTCATTGAATTTGTAAAATGGCTGAATAAATCTAAAGAAGTTCTGCACAAACCAATATACTTCAAGAAAGAAGTAAATCATACGATTGTAG
>CAZMIN010000016.1:0-12983 GCA_964566405.1 Candidatus Woesearchaeota archaeon
ACTCATGCTACGCCTTCCTGCAGGTTTTATCTTGAACAGACAAACAAGATCATTCTTAGGCCTATAACCTAATTGAATAAATTCTAATTTTTCTTTTCTCACCATTTTAACTTTTTCTAACAACAACTCCTTTTTTTGTGTCCTCTAAAATATATCCTTGTTTATTAATTTTGCTTCTAATATCGTCTGCCTTTTTCCAGTCCTTATCTTTCCTGGCTTTTTCTCTTTCTTTGACAAGGGTTTTAACTTTTTCAGGAATTTTTATCTTTTCAGATTTTAATAAATCCAGGCCAAAAATTTCATCCATCTTTTTAATAGTTCCCAACTTCCCTTTTGCTTTTTTGTCTCGAGCCAGATTCCATAAAATTCCCAAAGCCCCCGGCATATCTAAATCGTTATCTATGGTGTTTTCAAAATCCTTGAGATACTCTTTGTTTATTCCTTTATCTTTTATCCCTGAAATTATATTTTTTAATCTTCTATAAGATGTCTGGGCAGCTTTTAGATTCTTTATAGAAAAATCCAGAGCTTTTCTGTAATGTGTTGTCAGGGTGAGGTATCTATATTCTAAAGGAGAAAATCCTAGTTCTTCTAATTCAGAGATGGTGTACAAGCCTCCTTTACTCTTGCTTATCTTTTTTTCTTTAAATGTCAGGAAAGCTCCATGCATCCAATAATTCACAAATTTCTTTCCTGTCGATGCTTCTGATTGTGCAATCTCGTTCGTATGGTGGATTGGGATATGGTCAATACCTCCTGTATGGACATCAAAATGTTCTCCGAGATATTTCATAGACATGGCAGAACACTCTAAGTGCCAGCCGGGAAAACCAACTTCCCAAGGACTCTTCCACTCTTGCTGTCTCGTGCCTGGTTTTTCAGAAAATTTCCACAACGCAAAATCGGTTTTATTCTTTTTCTCCCTAACTTTGACTCTCTTGCCTGCCTGAAGTTCTTCTTTTTTCAGTCTTGCAAGTTTTCCATAATTTTTAACTTTTGAACTATCGAAATAAATTCCATCAGAAGTCTTGTAGGTGTATCCTTTCTTTTCCAGACTCTTTATCAGTTCTATCTGTTCCTTGATGTTCTCTGTGGCTTTTGGCCAGATATCTGGAGAAATTATATTCAGCTTCTTTAAATCATCTCTAAAAACTTTTAAATAAAAATTAGTGATGTCTTTTGCCTTTTTTCCTTCTCTCTCTGCAGCCTTCTCTATTTTATCCTCACCAAAATCTGCGTCAGAAGTCAGGTGTCCAACGTCTGTGACGTTCATTACATGTTTTACTTTATATCCATCATAGATTAAAATCCTCTTCAAGATATCTGAAAAAACATATGTCCTGAGATTTCCTATGTGTTGATACCAATATACTGTGGGGCCACATGAATACAAACCAACATTTTTCTTATGTATTGGTTTGAAAGCCTCTTTTTTTCTGGTTAGGGTATTATAAACTTCTAACATGGATAAATCAAGAAAGGTTAATTTAAAAAATTAGGGGTTTATTTTATCGTTACATAAACAGTAGTTCCCAAGGGATTTCCCGTACCTAAAATATCTAACCCATATGGTATAGTGCATGGAGGGGCTGTTTCAGGAATATCAAACAACACTAACTCTGGGAGCTCTAAATCTCTTCCAGGGCCAAGGGAAAAACCTCCTGAATTAACCAATAACCAGCTATTTGCCCTAGATTCTGTAAACGTACTTCCGCATTTACTAAAATCAAAGCTAGGTTCTGCACCCACACTATATGTAAAATCCCTGATTTCTACACCATTATTTTTAACAGAAAAAACAAAACCACCTGGGTCGTCGCCTGCTTCAATAGTTATCTGTCTTGACGAAGGGTATATGACCAATGTTTTTCCTTCATCTGCGAATAATTTTCTTATCTCACCCTTCACAGCGCTGTCTATATCACTTATTGCATCGGTCCCACTGCCGAAAATATTCCTAACTAAAACCAAACCCAGAATCAAAACAGTCACCAGTAAAACTATAGTAACCATTGTTCCCATCGTCATTTCCATCGCCGCGTGTCTAGAACCAATTTTCATTTTAAAATATAGGGAAATTTTGTCCTGTGTCTATACCATTGAGTACTGTATAAAACATTACAACAGCAGAGATAATTATCATTATTACGCTTAGAATAATTCCTATGATGTTGAATTTTTTAGCCCTTTTTCCCAAGCCACCTTTGTGTTTTCTACTCTGGGAATATCCTATGATCCCCAAAATCAATCCTGCAAAAGGTGCAAAGAAAGCAAATACTATACTTAGGATTCCGAGAACATAACTTACAACCTCTTTTTCTGCCATACAATCTAATATATGATATCTATTTTATAAATGTTTTTAGTGTAGGGGTTAAGGTAGCTCCCTAATATCTTTTAATATCTCTAGAAAATTTTCCTGCCCAAAATGCCCGCGATTGTTAAATATTCTGGCTTTTGCATTTGGCAGAGCTTTTAGATACTTAGATAATTCTTTGAAATCAACAACAGAATCATCCTTGCTATGATAGATAAAAATATCTCCTGCTTGTTTTTCAAAATTTTTTAGAGAAGAAGGCAATGTAAACTCTATTAAGGGCCTTCCATCATCTTCACTATAAACAGGAGCTACAAGAAGGCTTGCCTTTATCTTTTTTGGGAAATTATTTTCTGAAAGATACTTAGCAAGAAAAGTCCCACCAATTGAATGCCCCACTAATATCAGATTATCTCTTAGGAGAGGTATATATTTTTCAAACCAGATACTCCATTCTTTATACTTGGCGTTCTGCTTATTGGGCATTTTTGGTCTGATTACTTCATAATCTTCTCCGAGATTATTCTGCAGAAATTCCTTCCAGTTCTTTTTGAATAAATCTTTCTCCTTAATTTCCCAATCTTTTAAGGATTTCAGATAATCTTCATAGGTATCAAAAGAATCCCCTCCGTGAATAACAAATACCTGTTTTTTCATTTTGATACAAAGTGGGGATACGGGGAGTCGAACCCCGGACACCATGAGCTTCAGTCATGCGCTCTCCCGCTGAGCTATATCCCCTTCATTTTTGAGAGGAGACATTGTTTTAAAAGACTTTCTAAGAGCAAAAATGAATATAAATCTTTAAATATATGACTCTTTAATCATCTTAATGACTAGATATTTTGAGATGAAATGTACTTATTATGGAGAAAACTCTCCAATTTCAATTTCAGAAGAAGAATATTTGGTTACATTCGATTCTCTAGAAAATACAACCCTAAAACCAGTGATTGATGGACAAGAATTTCCTCCGAGAGGAGAATCCTGGTGTATCGTAAGGCGAGAAGATGTAAAACCCTTAGAAGGCGGTTCTGCCCTTGTCAAAATTTTAGTGCAATACGTTGATGAAGAGAAGAAAACTATAAGGATAGGAATTCACAATTCTCCGGATCAGAAAATAGATTCTTTTTTGATTCCCTTGCCAGAACCAATCAATAGAAATTAAAATGTAAGTTGGGAATAGGCCACCTTCTGTCGTTCGTCGTAATCGAACCGAACGTGTTAACATTCGACTATGCGGCACGAAGCCTTGCACCAGTCAGGATGTTCGTTTCATCAAATCTTTCGCTTCGAAGTTCCACGCATGTTTCATAACTCGGCGAAAGCTGTGTCGTTTCTGTAACAGAGCCTTGCTTCACAGCAACAATCCTTTCGGAAAGTGACTTGTAATCGGTGGGCGGACCTTCCTCAGAACCCAGAAATCATTCAATTCGATTTCTTGCCCATTCAAGAGCAGAGTCCCGAAATTAACTACCCAACTTACAGAAATAGAGGTGAGAATGAGTTTTTAAGCTTTACTAATTCAATATAACAATTTTTATAAATAGTTAAAATATCTCTAAACATGACTGGAGAAAGATTGGTTGCGTTTGATAGAACTAAGGAATTTGAAAGATATGTCCAAAAGTTTAATACTTATTCACCAGAAGAACTAGAAGCACTTGCTAGAGAACACGAATCCCGCCCTCTTGTTGGGGGATTTGTTCTTTCCTTTTTTGATTCTGATGATGATATAAGACATGATGCTGTCAGATACTTGTTAAATGAAAGAGGTTTATTGAATAGAGTCCATTAATTTCATATTCAACTTATATTGAAAAATTTGCACAAATCAATAGCTCTAAAAACTTTATTATTCTCATAGATTCATGAGGTGGTTGACATTATTTATAATAGGATTTATAATAGGAACCGTGTATGACGTCTCTGTTGGATATTTCGCAAAGAGGTCCTCTAAGTCGAAAATACTTCATCTAAAGATTAAAAAATTAAGAGTACACCACACAGTTGGAGCCCTTGCCTTAATAGTCATATATCTTTTCACTTCTTTTGCACTTTTATTGGGAATGGGAATTGCAGGGATTATTTCACATAGTATTAGACAGAGAAGTCTGCTTTTCGTAGAATATAAGGGAAAGAGGTATTTCTAATGGTTCTAAAATATCTGTTATCTGGTTTTGTTGTTAAGATAATCGCAGGTTTTGACGACACCATGACGCGTATTCCAATCGTTGCGAACATCACCAGGACAAAGAGAGGGAGATACGCATTCGCGATAGGAGTTCTCTTGGCAGTAACTCTTGCAATAATACTATCTGTTCTGTTCGGTTCAACAATAAAGGCGATTCCTTATTCAAATTATATTGCTGCAGGCCTGATATTTCTGATTGCCCTCTCTATTTACTTTGATTGGTTCATTCAAAAACCAAAAAAAGAGGTAGAGAAGAAATTAAGGAAGATAAAGAGAATTTCTCTAAAGAGATTTTTGAAATTAATTGTGATAGGATTTTTCACAGCAATTGCCACAGTTATAGATGATATAATTGTTTATTCGGGATTATTCATAGGCACAATTTCAAACGCACCTTACATAATCACAGGTATTTTCGCCGCAACGTTTTTACAGATAGGGGCAATGATTTATTTTTCAAAAAAGATTATGAGTATTAAATACAAGAAAGAAATCACTGTTGTTGGCCTGGTCATCCTTAGTATTCTGATATTCTTTAAGATTTTATAAAATGGATTTCTCAAAAAAGATTAAACATTTAGAAAGAAAAGGAATTATTTCAAGAAAACCCCACCCGCTAATTCCTTTTGTTTTGGGATTGATTTCTTTAATTTTATGGATAATTGTAAAAAATATAGAAATCGGGAATTTCTTTATTCAGACTTCTTCTTTTCTGGTTATTTTTAGTTTTCTGTTTGCGATTTTGCATATGATTGTTGTGAGGGTTTTAGAGTCCTAATTATAAATCCACCAGAAAAAATTATCTCTAAAGAAATTAGATGTTTGATCCACATATTTGAAATGCATGAGATACTCTTTAATCAAACTTGGTATACCAATTATTAATAATATTATAATCAGACTTTTTTTCTTGAGTTCAAACTTCTTATTAAATTTCCAGATGACGAGCATTGTTAGGAAGAAATATTCGAATATATTTGGAGCAAATACAAATGCTTCTCTAAATCCAAATATCATGAATACTAAGAAACCGATAAATCTCCAGCCAAACAAAATCATTCCTGTTTTTCTCGCAAGAACATCAACCCATTGTCTTATAACCAGAAATTGAAAGAATAACTGCCACATATCAAAAACCTTATCCATCATGTGATACTCGATTCCTGATAAAAATCCATAACCAAAGTAGTCAAAAATCATGACATCTGCAGAGTCTGCAATAATCGCTAAAATTGTTCCTGCAAGAGGCCATCTAAGAATCGTGAATGGAACTAATAATCTAAGTAAAAGAATGATTAATTGAGGGGTTATCTCTGGATCAAACATAACTCAATTAAGAAAAGAGAATATAAAATATTTCCTATTACAACAATTTTTATAAATGCTTTTAGAATTTAGGAATATGGACTCAGGTAATAAAGGATGTTTAGATTTAGATGATGTGGGTTTAGAGAGGCTAAAGAGAGATATTCATAATGAACTTGCCACTTATACACCCAGACAATTAGCTGTTTTCTTCTCAAGAGGATCTGAAGATGAAAGAATGCTTTATAGGAGATATATTAGAACAACTGCTCAAGAAGTTGAAAAAGAATTTAGAGAACACCTAAGAGATCCTTTTTTAGGTGAGAGAGAAGGTGATGATTTCCAATAAGATTTAAATTGTGGGATTAAAATTTATCATCAAGAGATAATCTTACTATGTTTGTTTGAGCTTGCCCATCTTCACTTAGATCTGAATCAGAATCTATCCAATGTCCTTGATATGATCCTTCTATGGCGGGTTCTTCTCTAGCCCCTTCTAAAACATACTTTATGTTAGAATCTCTTCTTGAGAAATCTATTTTTATCTTTTTTCCTTCATCATCAGAAATATAAAGAATATGTCCTTCGACCCTATGTACAACCCATCCAGAATTAGGATCCATGATGTGACCTTGTATTGTACCCATATTTCTAGTAAAACCCCGAATCATGAAGATGCCTACTTGGGCGTGCTCTTCTCCGTTCTGCATATATGTTCCCCTCATAAAATATCTCATATGGAAAACACACAAATCTTATTTTTAAGAATTATTACATCCTACTATATAAAACAAAAATCACCTCAAAAACAACAAACAAATAAAAAATAAAAATTTAGCGTTTCAACGAAGAATTAAAATCTTCTTCCGGTGTTTTCCGAAGAAAACGACGCAGATGAAAACTTAGAACCTTCTTCTTTGTCCGCCGCCGAATCCACCACCACCACGGTTTCCTCCGTCTCTTCTGGGTGGTCTGTCTTCCATAGGTTTTGCTTCGTTAACCTTAAGTTTTCTTCCTTCGACTTCCTTATCATTCATCTCTGCGATTGCTTTCTTCGCACCTTCATCATCTGTAAAAGTCACAAAACCGAATCCTTTCGATCTTCCTGAAAACTTGTCTGAAATAACGATAGCTTCTTCTATCTCTCCATATGATGCAAAAAGCTCTTTGAGCTTCTCGCTATCAATATCGAAAGATAAATTTCCAACGTATACTTTCATGTTATTTTTGTCCTCCTTACACTATTCACTCCTAGAATTAGTTCAAACCGAATCTCCCTATTCCTAACAGTCATTAAAAGAGGTTGGAAATGAGGCTTTTTAAGGGTATTGGTGAGGGTGTTAGTGCAGCATAGACAAATATTTAAACTCTGATTTTTAAGATTTTTAATGGGATTGGGAGAAACCGAGATAGAAGCTTTATTGAGATTGTCTTCAGTTTATGAAGCATGTACGCTTTCTGCATGCGACCCTGTTTCTGTTACAGACATTAAAGGTTTAGCAGGAAAACACACTTTTTCCCACATGTTTTATGATTGCACAGATCCAGAGGAGATGGGTATAGGGGTAATGAACCAGAGAATTAGAGAAGGAGATGATATTCAGGCCCATCTTAGGATTCATGATGCTCTTCTTGCTAATTTTTATTCTGTTGATGGAGCAGTAAAAGCAGATGATAGAGCAGGGATTGTTGAAGCAGGCAGGCTTGTTTTCGAAAATTTGGGGGAATATGGAAAATTGGTAGAAGGACATTCCAACAGATTAGGAGAAAGGGCATTTCTCCAATACCCAACATGTCTTCCAGGACATTTTTTTGCCCCCAGAGGCACAGGAGTAGTAATGGAGAAAGTTTTCAATCCAGAACAGGATTTAGGAGGACTAACCAAAGAGCTAGCAGAAGGAACCTTGGCTTTAGAGAATTTCCCTTTACAAGGGAATGGTTTTGGGGAAATAAGAATGTATGAGGGCTATGATTCAGGCGAAGGAACTTTCGAGACTTCATTAAGAGGCAGGCTTGAGCTTACAAAATTGCTTTTAGAAAGAGCAGGCTTTCAGTTTGCAACAACATAATTCTAAGAGGGAATTTAAGAATTATCGTGGTATATTTACATCCCTAATAGTTTGAAAATCAAGAACGCAGGCCATACAATCGCCTTCAGAATTCCCAAAACACCATCCCAGAAACTTGTCGCAGTCTGTATGTAATATACTGCAGCACCGATAAGACCTAGGAAGTAAATAGTTCCTCCGCTTCCATGTCCGTAGTGTCTATGTCCACCATTCTTTTTTCCTTTTCCTTTCCCACTCCAAAATCCCATACATCCATTCATCATGATTTGATAAAGGAAAAGGTGTTTTTAAGAGTTGTGTTGGAATGTAATAATAGTTAAAAATTATTAAGAGTTTTGTTTCTTATGGGTTTTTCACCTGTTATATCAAATGACAATACTGCTCAATGGATTATAGCCATCGCAACGGTGTTTTTAGGTATTGCAACATTCCTTGCAGTTTGGGTAGCGTTATTTAAGGAAAATATAAGAAAACCAATAATAAAGATTCAGTTTGGAAATGAGAAACCTTACGTTATTGATTCATATCCTAATGGAACAATAAATTTACTTTTTCGTTTAAAGATAGTCAACCAAGGAAAAACTATTGCTAAAAATTGCCGTGTTAAGATAATTTCAGTTATTCCAGAAAACGGAAGTATAGAAAATTCCTTAATTGAGGAGCCAGATATTTTAAAATGGTCAAGTGCTCCGAGAGATATGAGGTACCGTATTGATCCAGGAATAGATATTGGTAGTGTGGATAAAACCCAATTAACCCCCACCCACAGAGAACACAAAGATGTTACACCAAAAGGAGGATGGGAATTCTGTGACTTATTTAAAATCAATAGCAGAGAAAAAAGAGTCATATTTATTTCTTCTGGAGAAAGAGATTTTTTACCTGAAAAAGGTAAAAGTTACATTGCAACTATAGAAATTTCTGGAGATAATTTAAAACCAACTAAGAAAGAAATTAAGTTTTCTGTTCCTGATAGGGTTGATTGGACAAATAGTACAAATCCAATACTTCATCTGGCACAAATTGATGGGGTTAGGGGTATTTCTTAATAGAAAAAATTAAATTTTTAATACAAAAAGAATGAGGTTACCCAACCTATGATTAATAGTAATTATTCTTTTATAAACTTTTTTATTTCTACTTTATTAATAATGTTATAAAGCTCATACATTTTTTTTATTATAAAGTTCTCTCTATTTATAGCAAACAATCTAGATTTCCCCACGGTTTTTTTTACAATTATTAAATTATTCTTTAACATTTTAGGTAAAATAACTTTTAGAGTTGAATATCCTACTTCAGCACCATCCCTCATTTCTACCATTGTCCAAATATCTCTATCATTCTCGATTAAAAAGTCAATAACCCTTGTAGTTGGGTTATCCCCCATAACCTCAACAAAATTTGTTTTCATATTGCTTATATTTTTATTTTTAATGGCGCGGGGGATTTTACCCCCTTTTTGCGCACATTTTTATTACATTAGCTACCTTATGCTTGTTAATCGATAAAGCCTTTTTATCTCGCTTTACCCAACAAATAAAACCCTTTTTCACCAGGTTTTTAATCGCTTTCTTAACAAAACATTTTTCGTTTGGTTTCCACCCACATCTTAAGAGGTTGGGTAACCTCATGTGATGATTGTGAATCACCTTCCGACTTAGTAACTTTTGTAAAACAGCGATTTCTAAATCGCTAAGTCGTTTTACGTTTTCCATGTTATTTTTTTACACAACAATGGCATCCAAAAAAGGTCTAGGCAAGCTCTGGGGTGTTACAGGTGGAGTTTCTACCAGGATTAGAGAACGATTCTAACCCAAAATATCTAATACCCCCATCTTTATAAATCTTTCTAAAAATAGCCATTAATGGCTATTAATGGAACATTTCAAAAATTCCCAAAGAAAATAACAAAAACAATAGAAGAATCCTCAGAAAACATATTACAAGTGTGGCTTTTAGTAGTTGTCTGCTGAAATTCTCGGCGAACCTTGAATCTTACACAGCAACTCTATCAACGTCATCTTCTGTGACGGCCTTTGTTGTCTCGTTTTGCGGATGGCTTCGAGCTTAGATGCATTCAGCTCTTATCCACACAGTGCGTAGCTATGCAGCCTGCCAATTGACAACTGCTCACCAGAGGCACCCAGTCTCAGTTCCTCTCGTACTATGAGATTGTTCCACTCAGACAACAACACACCTAGTAGATATCATACAAACTGTCTCGCGACGTTCTTAACCCAGCTAACGATCCCTTTTAATGCGTGAACTCCGACACCCTTGCACGCTTCTGCACGCGCAGGATAGGAAGAGCCGACAGCGATGTACCAAACCGCCCCGTCAATACGGACTATCGGGGGCGACAAGCCTGTTATCCTTGGGGTAACTTTTCTATCAGACACGGCTTCTATTAAAAAAGCACGTGGGTTCACTAGGCCAGACTTTCGTCCCTGCATTTCTTGCTTTTCAAAATACAGTCAGACAAACTTTTGCCCTCGCACTCAACTCTAGATTTCCAAGCTAGATGAGTTTGTCTTTGGGTCCTATCGATATCTTTTCGACAGGGCGCCGCCCCAGCCAAACTGCCCGCCTGCAGCTGTCCTCTAAAGAGTAAGCAATCCTAAGAAAAACGGGTAGTATTACAAGGTCGCTCCATTGCCACCAAAATGACAACTTCAAAACTCCTACCTATTCTGTGCGTTTTCCTTAAAATTACAACAACAAGTTGCAGTAAAGTTCCACAAGGTCTTCGCTTCCCACTAGGCGTCTCCGGTCTTTTCACCGGACGATGTGTTCAGAAGGCCCCAACCAGGGACAGCGACAACCTCGTTAAACCATTCATGCAAGTCGCCATTCAGACGACAAGGTATTACGCTCTTGTCTGTTACTTTATAACTTTAACTCGGTTGTTAAAGCGGATTACCATTTCTGATAATCTCTGTATGTCGCCATACAGATCGGACTATATCTTGACAATTATTGTATTAATTGCCTCGAGCGTGTAGTCTCTGAGGATTCTAAATACTTCAATTTGGGTCGACGATTCATTTCTGAAATGAGTTTTGCTATATTATCAAGCCCTTCTCTTGTAAGATGTTCTTTCTTATTCATCAATTCAATTACTTGAGAAAAAACCTCAAAATCTTTTCTCTTTGATGTATTAAGAGAATATTTTCTAAAAAATTCTATTATTTTATTTAGATTTTCTATTCCCCTTACTCTGAATTCTTTCCTTGTTCCGTGATGGTCTGTTCTATTGATTTTTACATCACCAAAACCAAAATAATCTTTGATTTTATACAAAACAGATTCATCTTTTTCATGTTGAACAATTCTGAATTCAGGAAGAACTTGCCATCCTAAACTCATTCCTGGAATGCTATTAATGGATATATGAAAACATCCTTCACCGTCGGTAAACCCTGAAATCCATGAAGCGTCTAGCCTTTCCTGCTGATTGTCTGCACTCATCTCTTTTTAACGCGAGCCAACTATAAAAACATTAGTTGTCGTCGTAGAGTGAGATACTCAGATTTTCCAGCATATAGCTCGATTTTCTCCATTTGGTTTATTCTATAACTTTTTCGACTATCTATGACTCTTGGAGCGTTCTACTTTCGTAGACCGTAAAGCACCGTAATGTGTTACTACTTTTAAGTTTTGATACCTTAAGAGGGTCATAGTTACCCCCGCCGTTTGATGGACCTTAGCTCCCTTGAAAAGGAGTTTGAGACACCACCACCGGGCAGGTCTCACCAAGTATACAAGTCTTTTCAGATTAGCACTTGGCTACGTTTTTGGTAAACAGTCGGGCCGTCCTTGTTACTGTGATCTACCAATGCCCCCACATTTCTGGAAGGACAAAGATAGACATCCCTTCAGCCGAAGCTACAGGACTAATTTGCCGAATTCCCTTGGTCGGTTTTACCTTTCATGTCTTAGCCTATTAAGCCAGAGCACCAGTGCCGGTTGTGGGTACAGTTAGTTAAATTAAGAGTATGGGTTTTTCACTGGCTCTTGGAGTCGGAGATTTTGTCTAATAAATTCTTCTGCGTCTAAGGATTACCCTCGACAGATTTCTTCACCAAAACACCCTTTCGAGTGCTCGCCTATCCGAAAGCTTTTACCACACTATATAAAATTTAACCAGTACAGGAATATTAACCTGTTATCCATCGTCGTACTCAGTTAAGATACGACTTAGGTACTGACTAACCCTTGACTAACATATATTGTCAAGGAAACCTTGCTCTTGCGACATTTTCCATTCTCAGGAAAATCACATCCTACTACCACCAGGATTCTCATTCCTTCCCGCTCCATCCTTGCTCTCACAAAAACTTCTACGCAGAAAAGACGCCTACTTACCAGAACACTCTAACGAGTGCCTCCAAAGTATCGGTATTATGCTTAGCCCCGTCCATTTTCAGGGCCCTGAGCCTCAATAGGTGAGCTGTTACGCTTTCTTTAAATGATAGCTGCTTCTGAGCTTACATCCCTAGTGTCTCAGGTTCAAGACACCTTTTGTTACACTTAGCATAAATTTTGGGACCTTAACTTCGGTCTCCCTTGTTCGGGTCTCGGAATAGTATCTTACATACCATCCCTGTTTCCTGTCCTATGCAGTCGGCAGCTTCTGAGTTGGAAAAATTTCCGTAGGCATTAGCCCCTGCAAAATTCATCCGTACTTTACACCGCCGACAAACTAGACAAGACTATACGAAGGCATATTTCAGTAGGAACCAGCCATCGCCAAGTTAGATAAGCTTTTCACCCCTATTCACAGATCATCCAAGTGCATGTCCACAACAACGGTTCAGGCCTCCATCCCCCTTTCGGGAGACTTCACCTTATCCATGAATAGATCACCTGGCTTCAGGTCTTATCCATGTGACTAACGCCCTTTCAGACTTGCTTTCGCTTGGGTTACTCTTCATAGAAGATTAGCCTCGCCACATAAACAAACTCCCTGGCCCGTTTTTCGAAACGTACGTTACAAACCCGTTCTGCCGAAGCAGACAGATCAGTAACAAACTGTAACTGTTAGATTTCAAGTCTTTTAACTCCCTGTTAAGGGTTCTTTTCAGCTTTCCCTCGC
>CAZMIN010000017.1:0-11484 GCA_964566405.1 Candidatus Woesearchaeota archaeon
GAAGACAAGGAATATATAGGGGTAATGAGGATTCATAAAGATGTGGCTCTGAAAGAAATCGAGAAAGCAATTAAAGAAAAGTTTATAGGAAAGATAATGCAATTGCCTCCTGTAAAATCTAGAGTCAAGAGACAGGAAAGACAGAGGGAGATAAAGAGTTTTAAAATTCTCGAAAAAGATGGACAAAACATTTTATTCCGTGCGGAAGTTCAAGGTGGAACATACATAAGAAAATTGATTTCAGATTTGGGAGATTATATGAAAATTGGTGCGCACATGCTCGAACTCAGAAGAATTCGTGCAGGAATTTTTAAGGAAGAAACTTGTGTGAATCTGTATGATTTTGAAAAAGCAATTGAAGATGAGAAAAAGCTCAAGGAAATAATAATTCCTGGTGAAATTATAACAGAATTACATCCTATTGTTAAAATAAAAAAAGAATATTTAAGCAGAGTTTTTCATGGAAGTCCTATTCACGATAATTTCTTAAGTAAAAAAGTTAAATTTAAAACAGGGGAATCTGTTTGTGTTTTTAGCGATATTCGATTTGTAGGTGTATATCAAGTTATTAATCAAAATAAAATCTTTGCAAAACCTAAATTTGTCTTGCAACCAATTGGAAAATGAAAGATGAAAAAAGATGTTCGTGGCCCGGAGAAGAAGAAAAAGAACCCCTAATGGTGAAATACCACGACGAAGAATGGGGTGTTCCGGTTCATGACGACAAACTACATTTTGAATATCTTCTTCTTGACGGTTTTCAGGCAGGTCTTTCCTGGAAAACAATACTAAATAAGAGAAAAAACTTCAGAAAAGCTTTTCATAATTTTGATTATGTTAAGATAGCAAAGTATACTGAAGGGGATTTTGAGAGACTAATGAAAGACGCAGGAATTGTTCGGAACAAATTAAAGATTAGAGGCACTATAATAAACGCTCAGAAATTTCTGGAAATTCAGAAAGAATTCGGAAGTTTTGATAAATACATATGGCAATTCACAAACCATGAAACCATTCATAATAAATTTAAGGAAATGAAAGAAATTCCTGCTAAGACAAAAGAGTCAGATGCTATGAGTGAAGATTTGAAGAAAAGAGGTTTCAAGTTTGTGGGTCCTACAATATGTTACGCATATATGCAGGGTGCTGGAATTGTCAATGATCATGTTATTGATTGCTTTAGGCATGGAGAATTGAAATGAGACACTTCATATATTTTTCAAGTTCAGCACAAACATCGGGGAATTTTGATGTGAATAATTTGATGAAGGCAGGAAGAATGGATATTGTTATGCACACAATCATCAACGTATTTTTTCTTTCACACCAACCAAGAGAAGATGTTAAGCTCCATCTGATTTTTTATGGACAACCAGATCCTCCGAAACATATCGAGATTCGGATAGAACCAGAACTAGAAATAAGCAAGAAAAATATTGCAAATCTTATTAAGAAAATTCTCTACAAATATAAGGAAGAAAAAAAGACAGAAGTTTTTCCTGGTTGTTTTGTCGAAAAGAAGAGTTTCTTGAAAGTGGTTGAAGAACTCGTAAAAGAAGGAAAAGATGTTTTTGTTCTGGACAAGAAAGGGAAGAATCTAAGAGAAATAAAGATTCCAAAAGATCCTGTTTTTATTATTGGTGATCATGAAGGGCTGCCTAAAAAAGAACTGAAGAGATTGAAAAAGATTGCTGTTCCTGTTTCTGTTGGGAAAAAGACTTATTTTTCAAGTCAGGTAGTCACTATTGTAAACCATGAATTAGACCTGAGAGAATCAGATTAGATTTAAACTTTCCCTGAATTTAACACGAATGAGAAATTCTAGTTCTTCTATTTCTACCCCTAGACTATAAAGAAAAGATATCTCTTCTTTTGCATCAGAGGGTATGTCTTCTAAAAATAATTTTCCTGACATTTTACACCTTTTTATGAATTTATCCCCCATAAAAGGGGGATTGATTGTGAGACCTGCCCAAGCATGGTCGGGCCGGGGATTGATTATGATCCCCTTACATGAAAGGGGAGGTTGAAATTAGATACGTCGAAACTTAATTTTAGGTTAATAAAACTAAGAAAACCCTTTATTAATCACTTGTGAACCTACAATAGAGAAAAATAGTCTAGAATCTTATTTCACAAGCTTTTTAAAGGAAAAAAGAGTTTTTCAAACATGAAGATTGTTCCTACTCCTGATTGGTTTCTTGGAAAAGATGTGATAATTGAAGTGTTTAGTTTCATAGTTCTGTTTGTTTTTTCTTTTCTTGCAATTAGGAATTATAAGCTGAATAAAAACAGGAATTTTCTTTATCTCGGGGCTGGTTTTGCTCTGATTGCTCTTGCACAACTCGCGGCAGTGGTGACTAAACTTGTTCTCTATTATGACATAGGTCCTAGCCAAGCAATAGGAGCAGCCATTGTTACTGCCCAACTTGTTAGTTCTGTCGATATTTTTTATTCCGCGGGTTTTTTCTTTCAGAGGTTTTTAACCCTTTCGGGATTATATTTGATATACAGACTTCCAAGGAACAAGAAATCTGTAGGAGATTACGCCCTTATTGTATACTTCATCCTCATCTCTGCATTCCTAAGCAAGGGGGTATTTTACCTATTCCACCTGACAGCCCTTGTCTTACTTGTTCTCATATTCGATAATTATCATGCGCTTTATAAGAAGAACAAATTTGTAAATACAAAAATACTGTTGGTTGCATTCGGGATGCTCGCATTGAGTCAGTTAATCTTCATACTTTCAAGCATTGAGCTAATGTTTGTTCTGGGAAACATCATAGAATTAATAAGTTATACTACATTACTGATTCTTATTATAAGGATAATGAAATATGGAGAGAAAAAGAAGTCGTATGGACATAATATCAGACATGCTGGCAATAATTCAAGAAAAAGGCGGTGAAATCAAACCAACACATCTGATGTATAAAGCGAATCTATCACATAGCCAGATGAAGAATTATCTCGATGAATTGATTAGTAAAAAATTAATAGAGAAGAATTTTCCAGAAAAGAAGTCAAAAAAAGGGAATTCTATATCTATAACAAAGAATGGTAGAGAATTTTATTTCAAGTATCTCCAGATGAAGGAATTCGAAAAGACTTTTGGGTTATAAAAATAGATAAAAATTAATAAAGCATTCTTGGGTATTAATCCTATGAAGAAATCAGTCAGGCTCTATGTGGATGGAACGGTTCAGGGGATTTTTTTCAGAGCTTTTATTAAAGAGAACGCAGAAAGATACGATGTTAAAGGATTTACCAGAAATTTGGAAGATGGTAGGGTGGAGGTATTTCTTGAAGGAAATACAGATAATGTTAATAAGATGATAGAACTTTCCAAAAAAGGTCCCAAACATTCAAAGATAAAGAGGGTTGAAGTTAAACCAGAGAGATTCCAAGATTTTAAAAGTTTTAAAATACTACATATTTAATATTAAAATGGGAAGAGAAGACCAAATAGTAAAGGAAAGGTTGAGAAAGATTTCAGAGCTTCGGGAAAAAAGAATAAATCCCTATGCCTATAGATTTGATAAGAAGAATTCAACCGAAGAAAGTTTGAAATCAAAATTAGGATTTAAGGTAAAAACAGCGGGAAGAATCATGACGAGAAGGGTTCTTGGAAAAATCATTTTTTCAGACCTGAGAGATTTTTCTGGAAAGATTCAGATGGTTCTCCAGGATAAGGAAACGCCTAAAAAAGAATTTTCTTTTTTCAAAAAATATATTGATATAGGAGATATTGTGGGGGTAGAAGGAAAAATAATCAAAACCAAGACAGGGGAGATATCGATTCTTGTAAAAAAATTAGAAATTCTAACAAAATCTATTCTACCTCTTCCTGAAAAATGGCACGGTTTACAAGATAAGGAAGAGAGATACAGAAAAAGGTATCTGGATTTAATAATGAATCCAGAGATTATGAAAACCTTTGAGACCAGGAGAAAAATCTTCGATGCTATAAGAGATTTCATGAAATCCAGAGATTTTGTGGAAGTAGAGACTCCTATTTTACAGCCAATCTATGGTGGAACCAGTGCTAGTCCGTTTGAATCAAAGTTGAATGCTCTAAAGATGAAAATCTATATGAGAGTCTCTAACGAACTATATCTGAAAAGGTTGATTGTTGGAGGTTATGAAAAAGTTTTTGAGTTTTCCCCAGACTTTAGAAACGAAGGGATAGACAGGGTTCATAATCCTGAATTTACACAGGTCGAGACTATGTGGGCTTATGCCGACTATAAAGACAACATGAAATTTGCAGAAGATATGATAAGTTTTGCTGTAAAGAAGATTCAGGGAAAGACAAAGATAAAAGTAGGTGATAAGGATATAGATTTCAAAAATCCTTGGAAAAAGGTGAGATTTCTGGATGCTATTAAATCTAAGACCAAGATTGATTTTTCAAAGGTCAAGGACTTGAAAGATGCGAAAAGAGTTGTCAAAAAAATAGATGTTAATGTTTCCAAATGCGACACCATTGGGGATGTCATGATTAGGGTTTTTGAAGAAAAAGTCCAGCCAAATCTAATCCAACCAACACTAGTACACGATTATCCCCTTGAGGCCGCAGGTCTTGCAAAAGCTACAGGGGACGACGAATTTTTTGTTTCTTCTTTTGAAATAATTATAAATGGTATGGAAATAGGGCTATCTTATTGTGAACAAAACGACCCTCTTGTTCTTGAGAGTTACTGGAAATTCGCAGAAGATAAATTCAAGAAAGGAGATTCCGAGGCCCAGAGAATAGATAAAGATTTTATAAACGCATTAAAAGTTGGAATGCCTCCCACTTCTGGACTCGGGGTTGGAATAGACAGGCTTACTATGCTCTTGACAAACCAACCCTCAATTCGTGATGTAATATTATTTCCTTTTATGAAACCAGAAAAATGAGTAATCTTCCTATGACACGAGATGAGGCATGGGAACTCGTTAAAAAACACAATTCCCATGGGAAGGATTTAATCCACTACTTAGAAAGTGAGGTGATTATGCGAGAGCTTGCAAAAAAACTAGGAGAAGATGAAGAATATTGGGGAATGCTTGGACTCGTGCACGATATTGATTGGGGGCTCACGAAAGAAGAGGTATCTACCCATCTTACAAAAGCACCAGAAATATTGAAACAAGCTGATTTTGACCATAAATTTATTGATACTGTTATTTCGCACGGATATGGTTTTGACGTCGCTGGATTAAAGAATAAGAAAAGAACAGAAAAGATACAACATGCTTTAGCTGCTTCAGAAACTCTGACGGGGCTGATTCACACATATGCCCTCATGAGGGGGAAAAGAATCAGTGATATGCAGGCAAAAGGTGTGAGGAAAAAATTCAAAGACAAGACCTTTGCGGCAAAAGTCAGCAGAGATGTTATTCGTGAAGCTGAAAATCTAGGGTTGACTCTGGAAGAGTTTTTTGAAGTCGGAATAGAAGGTATTAAAAAAATAGCTCACGATGTTGGTTTGGAATAAAAATGGCTTTAATCGTAAAAAATAATATAAGAAAAGTTGTGAAAGAATTGGATAAAGAAAATGCTGTCTCTAGTGTTGCAGAAGAAGTTGGTGCTGCTCTCGAGAAAAAAGTTGAGGATATCTTGGATGACGCTATTAAGAGGGCAAAAGCTAACGGAAGAAGAACTATCCAAGCGAGGGATTTATAATCATGATGACAAGAGGACCAAAATTTCCTGTTTTAGCAGCGATTCTATTACTGTTTGCTCTAGCCTGGCTCTTCAGCGAACTAGGCTGGCTTGCGATTGATATCCCTTGGATACCTGTGATTGTATTGATTGTTGCAACAGGAATGATAATGAACAGATATCGTTAGAAATTGAATTAAACAGATCTGAAGATTCTTCTTAAATGAGTGTGTGGTACTCTATACCTTGTAAGAGCTTCGTCTGAAGGGCAACATAGATCTACAGAAACATCTCCAAGAAATCCGACAATGGTTTCTGTGCCCGCCAAAACTATGTGATCTAATTTTCCCATCTCAAACCTATCAGAATTAAAAATCTTGACTCGAATCCTTCTTAGTTGTTCATTAGTTATTGGTCTACGTGCTTCTTCATATCTCCCCCCGTAACCTATCGTGTGAGCATCCATTTCATAATCTCACAGATAAAGTTTATAATGATTATTGTTCTGATATATATATGCAGAAAAAAAAGAAGAGAATAATGGGGAAGAAGAGTCGTGCAGCTGGTGCGAGGTTTGAATTAAAAGTGAGAAATACTCTTGAATCAGAAGGTTGGTTCGTCGACAAGTGGAATAATAATGTTGATTTAGAAGAAGGAAAATTGGTAAAAGCGAAAAGAAAATTTAATCCCTACATGAAAATTCTTGGGATTGGAACTGGTTTCCCAGACCTTATTGTTTTTAGACCCAAAGGTAAAAATTATGAAGTAATAGGTATAGAAGTAAAAGGAAACGGTTGGCTTGATAAAATAGAGAAGGAAAAATGTAAATTTTTATTAGATAAAGAAATTTTCGGTAAGATTTTGATAGCTAAAAAAGGGAAGAAGCGAGGAGAAATTGAATATATTGACTTTGAAAAAAAGCATAAAAAATGAGGGTTGGAATTTTAATTCTTATTTTTGTTATTCTGATTTCTAGTATTTCTGCTTTAAAAATAACAGAGTTTGAATCAAATCCTTTTGGGGGGTCTTCTGAAAAAGAGTGGATTGAATTGTATAATGATGAAAATAGTGATATAGATATTTCTGGATGGGAAATCTATGATGGTTTATCAAGCCCAAAAAAAATATTTGTAGTTCAGAATGAAACAATAATCAGAAGTAAGGAATATTATGTTATTGAATTAAGTAGTGCTAAATTAAATAATGGAGGGGATTTTATAACGATATATGATTTTTCAGGTACAAAAATTGATGAAACTGAAACATTAAAAGATTCTTCTTGGAGTCTTGAAACATGGCAACTCTGTGATTCTTGGGAATTCAAATTATCTACAAGAGGGGAAGAAAATTCTTGTGAAGAAGATGAAGAGCCTCCTGAAGAAGAAACACCTGAAGATCCTCCTGAAGATGAAGATGAAGATGAAAGGACTGCCAAAGAAAAAAAGGTTGTTGAAGAATATCAAGAGATAGCAGAAATTCGTGAAGAGGAAACAGGACCCATAGAGTTGAAAATGATAAATTTGAATCCAAAAGTTATAAAAAGTGAGAACGACAATGAAAAATTAAACAATAATTATGCACTCTATGGCTTTGTGTTTTTTTGTGTTTTGATTATTGTTCTGTTTGTTTTAAGGAGAAACAAGTACAAAAATGAGTTCAGATGAAGAAATAAAAAAAATCAGGGCAATCTTTATACTCGATATAATAGGAAGACCTCCAGAACATTTAATAGAGCATCTTGAAGGAATAATAGACAATATCGATAAAGAAAAGGGTGTTAGTGTAAAAAGAAAAGAAATAAAGAAGCCCGAACCGATGAAAGACCAGAAAGATTTCTATAACACTTTCGGCGAGGTAGAGATTGAAGTGGAAGAGCTTACCTCTTTGGTTGACGTCTTATTCAAATACATGCCTGCACATATCGAGATAATCTCCCCTGAATTAATCACACTCACAAACAACGGATTGAACGATATTTTAAACGAACTTGCGAGAAGATTACATGGATACGATGAAATTGCCAGAATACTGCAGATGGAAAAACAAGCGCTCTTGAGAAAGGCTCAGGAGCTTGGCATAAAAATTCCAGAACAACAACCACTACTCAAAGTACCAGAACCAGAAAAGCCCGTTAAAAAATCAAAATCTAAGAAGAAGACTAAGAAAAAATAATTATTCTCTGAGACTCATGGGAGAAACACACTTTATATCTTCTAATTTAAAACTTGTCAAACCATGATATTCCCCATTTTCTATATTATCATAAAGAAAAAGCGCTCCCCTCTCCTGAAGGAGAATTCTTGAGTTTCCGGTCATATAATACATTTTTGTTAAATTAAGGACGGTATCTCCTTCCACTACTTTTGTAACTTCAACCCTTAAAGCTTCTTGGCCTTTGGGTATATCAGGAATATCTTCTAACTTAACCATAAGAAATCAATTCATTATTAATATAAAAATATTATTATTATAGAATATCTATTTTTTTCCTCTCGCTATCTTGAATAAATTAACTTGTCTCCTTACTCCGAAATATCTTGCCTTTAAGAACCAAACCAAAACTCCGACGATTACAATTACTATCAACCAACCCACTATCTTCCCTGTTGAATTTGTTTTTATTTCTTCGCAAGTTGCTAAACAGCATTTTCCGTCTTTTGCATAAATTATATCTTCACTACACTCTTCGCTTTCAGCACAGAATACACCCCCTTCATCTGAACAAGCCAGGGTACTCCTGACTTCTGAATCTGCTTCTCCATCGAGGGGAATAAAATCTGCTATGAAGTTCAGGATAATTGTCGACGAAACAGTAAGATTCTCTGTTATCGCTGTTATTTCGCCTTCGATAATCACTTCTTCCACGTCTGAAATAAAGAAGAGTTCTATTTTTTCGCTGGTGTTTGCTTCTAAATCATCTATTTCATCTGTTGAAAGAGAAATATATTGTTCCAGAAGCGGAGATATGAAAATGAAAATATCTTCAAGAGGGGTTTCTCCTGTATTTGCAAGATAGATTATCCTCTTCGCATCAGAGTTCGTCGCCATCGAAATATCCAATACAGATGGTTCAAATCTAAAATCCCTGTCTTTTTTATCTTCTCTCGTTGTGTTTGTCGTTATAAAAATAGGAATCTCATAAGTTAAATTTCCACTGGTGAATATCGCTGTCTCTTTTGTCTGCGGGGAGTCTTCTATTAAATCAAATTCAATGTCTTTTATTTCTCCTGACTTAAGCTCTGTAGAATTTCCTATGATGTTATCAAGACCTGTCGTGATCTCGACTGTTATTTTGCTCTCTTGTAGGTTTTGAATTTTTATTGAAAAGTCTTCGAAAGTTTCAACAAAACCAGGATTTATAGAAAAGAGTGCTGTGTTCTCTGTTATTGTAAATTCTTTGACAATATCTTCTTCGCTAATTTCTACTCCTTTCATATACCTTACATCTTCCAGAGCAACAGAATAATTTCCAGAATCCTTTCCTGTCAGGAGGGCATATAGATAAAACTCATCATCAATCTCTCTTATATCATAGACTACTGGAATTCTAACATGTCCTCTGTAAAAAAATATATTACTTTCTGTTACAGGTTCTAGGAAATTTCCGGAGAATTTTGCCAAGAGGGTTTCTCCTTGATCAAATTCTGAATTTATCTCGAAATCTATTGCAGAAACTAGAGGAAAAATTAAAAATAAAATTGTTAAAAAAACCACACTCTTTTTCATAAAGCATTAAGAAATCCTAGGTTAATAAAGTTTATTTCTATGGAGTTACTTCCCCAAAGCCCTCAGTTTCTTGAGAACATCATCAAGTTCTTTTGAGGTTTTTGTCCTCTTTGGTCTTGCCGCAGGAGTGTGTCTCGAAGGAGGAAGAATTCTTCTCTGCATAGGCCTTGGTCTTTGGCGCATCAATGGTGGCGTTGGTCCTGGTCTTGGACGATCGAAAGACCTTCTTGGTTTTGATCCCCCCTTATGTTGAAACCTCAATAATAACATCTTTAATTTTTCTCTGAATATTATTCCTATGACGACAAGAATTATCAAAATCAGCAAAACCCATACCCACCAATAACTTCCATTTTCGTCATCTGTCTTTTGAAAACAACAGATATCTCCCGATGTATCGCAGGAGTTATAAAGGTCTTCTTCCTCGTCAGAATTACAACTATACCCTCTGCAAACTCCATTGTTTATTTCACATTCTGATTGTTCTTGAGGAATTCTAACTTCACAAGATCCTATACAACAATAATTTGTGTCGGCAGCATTAACCTCATTTTCTGTACACACTTCGTTCGAAGCACAGACTTCTCCGTTCATCTCGAAACAAGAGTCTATATCTTGAGGAACACTACAGCACTTGAATAAAGAAGGACATTCGTAGTCTGCGAATATAGTTCCTTCACAACTGGACCTTGGCATACAATACCCCACACCCTCACAATCAGGCAATCCACCTTCGCCTCCACCACCAAATGTTTTAGGCCAGATAGAGGCCAGGATAAACGCTGTGTTTCTCGTGTTTCCTTCCCAGCAGCCGTCTGCGTCCTGGACATCTAGAAGCCATGATTTTGAATCTGTTTTTTCCTGTGGTGATTCTTGCTGGAATGGATACAGTGCTAAGGCAGTGTCATAAAATTTGTCTCCTGATTCTTCCCACCACTTATTGCTCTTTTGTTTTGAGAGAATATCTGTCCTATACTCTTGTTTAGAAGTCAGGAAGTACAAGAAAACTTCTGGCATATGCCTCTTGTTTTCATCTGCAAGGATTGTCAGATAAGGCAAAAAAGAAGAAACATCTCTTCCCACAGAATCGAGAACCAATGCAGCCCATAGGCTGGCTTCATAATCACAAGAACCACTTTCTCCAAAACAGAAAGATTCTACGTTCTCTTTTGTTGTTCCTCCTGCTGCTGCAGAAGATGTTTTCTCTGAAACATGGATTGTCGAAGAGGTTGTCTTCTTGAATAAAAGAGTCGTCAAAAAACTCGCATCGCAGGAAACCTCAAACTCTTCTGAATAACAAGAAGGTGAAATCCTGAGCCAGTAATCGTCCTGCACCAGAGCCAGACAACTTCCAGCACTATTGCTTATCTTTTTATCTTCACCAATGACTATGTTATAAGAAGAACCAGAGTAAGATAGGGAACAGGTGGTTGCTCCAGAACTTTCTATTTCCAAATACCAATTGAGTTCTGCGGGTGTTCTATTTTGAGACAAGAGCCAGTCTTCTGCTTTTGTTGTGTCTGAATTTGAATTATCAAGGGCTAAAATTGCCTGGGCTGTTGTTTTTATCTCACAACCCGATGAAGGCCAGCACTCCTCTGTATTCACAGAATCCTGAATAACGTCTGTCTTACATTTATTAATCGCTAACAGAGAAAATATTTTTTCCTCTGATGAAAGAGAAGAACAATCATCTACCCGGTCTTGTAGACATTGATAAGCTTTATCTACTTTTTCTATTTCTGTGGTTTCCTGTGATACGACGAGAGATGTCACGAGAATTAATAATAAAATTGTGGTTGCAAACAGAGCTCTCTTTTTCATGTTATATATAACCATATCTTGTTTTTAAAATTATTTATTCTTTTTGATTTCTTTAACGCGACTACGCTTAGGCGCGTTTTCTTTTCTTGGCTTCTTCTGTCTCTTTTCCTGGAGGGATTTCTTTATCATATAATTCAAAGGATTTTTGTACCGAATCTCTTCTTCTGTCGGAGCAACACCGATTCCTTTGTAATAATCTTTATCATAGTTAGGAGGAAGAATTGGTTTCCTTCTATAGCTGGAGAATAACTGGGATTTTACATATCCTGATTTCAGAGGAA
>CAZMIN010000018.1:0-10965 GCA_964566405.1 Candidatus Woesearchaeota archaeon
GTATGTTTGATCTTAACCTCTTTGTTATCGAGAGATTTTTATTCCTATTTTTTACTAAACCTGTTGTGATATTTATCCTGCTCTTTGTGCTTATATTAGGGTTTTATATCTATTATGCTTCGAAAAAGATTGGTAGATTATCAGGAATTCTTTTTAATTTAATCTTCTTTTTCCTTTTCTTTGCCATTTTATTTGGTTTTTGGTGGATTGTATCTTTCTTTTATGCTTTATTCACTAGAGAAGTAAAGTGGAGGTAGTAGAAACTTATATAAGTTTTAAATTAATTTCTTGAGAATGAAAGAGCGGGGATTTCAGAGTGGGAAGAGATATATAGCGTCTTTCTTAATCGGGGCTGTTGTTTTTATACTTGTGTTTGCCCTTACTTATTCCATTTCTTACCTAGAATTTGGGAGGGTTTCTAATCTTCAGGCAGATGTGGGTTATGCTATTTTTGAAGATAAGCTGGATTATACTTTATTTGATGAACCGATTTGTACAAATGAATCTCTTGGGGAGGTTTCCAGGAATCTAGGATTTCAAGGAAGGATTATAGATGATTTAGAAAAGAAGCTTGGAAAACAGAACAAAGAGGTCTTATCCAGAAAGAAATTTTATACACTGATAGAATTAGAACATTTCGAGTTTGTTAATCTTTTAAATGAAAAGTGTGATAGGAATGTTCAGACTATTTTATTTTTCTACTCGAATGAGGAGTCCAATATTAAGGATAGTGGGGATGCTGGAAAATTATTGAGTGTTGTTCATAGCAAAACTGAAAACTTGATGATTTATTCTTTTGATATAAATCTGGACAGCGATTTGATAGAAAAACTAAAAGAAAAATATGACGTTGAAAGATCCCCGACCATGATAATCAATGGGGAATTTAAGGTTGAGAATCCACAGAACCTTCTTGATGTAGAGGTCTATCTTTCCTGAAAAAATATACTCTTTTATCACAGCAATCTTAAAAAATACCTATTTTTTAATTCTCTTATGGAATGCTCTAATTGTGGAACCTCTGGAGACAGGATTAGATTCTTCGATGTTGTTTCAAATAGGGGAATTGTTAAATTATGTGAGAAATGTTCTTCTGAATCAGGATTTCCAATAGTCAGAAAGCCTGCTGTTTTTCAGCTTAAAGAGAGCGAGAAGAAGTCTTCTGTGTATGAAAGGCTCTCTCGTAGCGCAGGCATAGAACCAGGGCACGAACCAGAGATGAAAGACAAAGCAGAAGAGATTCTTAAGGAAGTCGTAAATAAAAATTATGAACAGAAGCTTCAGGAGCAGAAAACACCAAGGTCTGATTTAATGGATAATTTTCATTGGATAATTATGAGGGCGAGAAGATTAAAAAAGCTCACTCAAGAACAACTTGCAAAACAAATATCTGAGCCAGAAGCAGCAATCAGAATGGCTGAGAAGGGAATTGTTCCAGAAGGATATTCTCTGATAATTAAATTGGAAAAATTCCTCGGGGTAAAACTAAGAAAAAACGTTTCGTATCCTGAAGAGAAAGAATTTTCTGAATTGGATTATGAAGAGAAACCAGAGATTTCTGGATTTGACCCTAAAGGTCTAGAAAATCTTACTATTTCTGATTTAAAGAGGATGAAGGATGAAAGAGAAGCAAAGATTTTTGAAACCCCGTCTGAAGATGCAGATGAAGCAGAGATTTTTAAAACTTCATCCAAGCTTGGCCAAGGTAAGGAAGAAGAGATATTTGAAAATCCTGAAGAAGACGAATCGAAGACTTTTTAAATCAATTTTATTCTAATCTATTATGGATGTTAATGTTCTTAAGAGTTCAAAAGATGAAATGGATGTTGAACTAGAAAATTTAGCGATAGCAGAACTTCTTAGAGTTTATTTGAACAAAGACTCTTCTGTTACTTTTGCGGTATGGAGGAGGGATCACCCTTCTGAAAAACCAGTTCTTGTTGTTAAGACAAAAGGAAAAACCGTTAAGAAAGCCATGAGTGATGCGATTGCTCTTATAACCAAAAATCTTGATAAGGTTGAAAGTGATTTCAAGAAGATTCATTAGTAAAATTTAAGGAGGTTTAAACTAGATTTCTATTTCATAAATTTTTAAAAACGATTTTTCTATGAAAGGTTATGATTGTAGGGGAACTAAAACCAGAAGAAAAGGTAGCTATAAGAAGAGGATTTCTTGAACAGATTAGCCCTGGAGATATTCTTAATTATAAGATAGGGGATAATCTATATCGTTTTGATGTTGAATCTGTCGATGAAGGAAGAATTAATGGTTATGAAAGAAGAGTTAAATTTCCAACAAAAGGCAGGACTAGGACTCGTACCTTAGATACTCTTGCTAAGAAAGATTTATCTATCGTCTCTAGTTCAGATTTCAAGAAAGTTTTACCACCACAATAATCCTTATTAAGATATTCTTCTTTTTTTGTAAATGGAAACAGACAGGATATCTGCCGGAAGTTTTGATTTGAATAAATGGCTCTACGGTGGTTATGAAAAGGGAATTATAACCATGCTCGCTGGTCCGCCTGCAAGCGGAAAGACTAATTTTGTTCTTTTGGCTGCCTGTAGTCAGGCTAAAAAAGGAAATAAAGTAATATTTGTCGATACAGAAGGGGGTTTCTCTGTGGAGAGAGTCAAGCAAATAGTGGGTGAAGATTATAAAGAAATACTGAAAAATATTTTTCTTTTAGAATTAACTAATTTTGAAGAGCAGAAGAAAGCTTTTATGAGATTAGATAACAGGATAAAGAAAGAGCATATATCTTTGATAATTGTCGATGGCATGGCTATGCATTATCGCTTAGAGCTTGGAGCTATGAAATCAAAAGAATTCGGGAATGAGAATGAGATAAAAAGAGTGAATAGGGATCTGGCATGGCAGATGAAAATTCTTGCGGAGATTTCCCGGAAAGAGAAAATACCTGTAATAATTACTAACCAAGTCTATACAGATTTTCTTTCAGAAGAAGACAGGAGAAAAGGGGTTAAACCAGGAGTAAATCTTGTCGGAGGAGACCTCTTTAAATACTGGAGCAAGGCAATAATTGAATTAAAAAATGATAACGGAAAAAAGAAAGCTATTTTATTGAAACATAGAAGTCTTCCGGAAAAAGAACTTAATTTTGAAATCAGAAACAAAGGAATTTTTAGAAGGGGTTGGATTTAACTTTCTGATAGTTCTAAAAAAATATAAACTTTTCTTCTCTCTTTAATTTATGGTAGGTGATATTAAGTTTGAAGTTATTAAAAAATTAGCAGATACTAGGTTCAAATATAAAAATCTAGATAAGATATCAGAGCTTAATACTAATTCCCCCCCTAGTGTTTTCATAGGTTCTAAATTGAGATATCCTTTGGTCAATGTCGGAATTCTTTCTCCCTTGGAAAAAGATGAAGATGCTTGGGTTTATGATGATGCGAAGTACTGGGCAAAATATGATTTCGGTATAAGAGATGTGATTAATCTAAGAGACAATCTCCTGAATTCAAGGTTCCTGTCAAAAGTCACTGATTCTCGGCTTAACAAGAAATTTGTCCAGATAGCCCAGGAAATTGCGATAGCTTCTAAGCCCGTAGATGTTGAGATAGAGCTAAAGAAAAAAGTGGGTCCTGGGACTAAGAAGGACAGGGTTGTTCTGCCCCAGGGAATGATGGCCCCCCTGAAAAAGGCAAGAATAACCAGCAATGTAAAGGTGAATAAAAAATTAGACAGAGTTATGAATGACGAGATAAAATCTGTAGAGGCTGTAGAGATACTATATAAGAATAATTTTGATGAATATTCTTTGAGCAAGATTTTGAGTGTAGGTGTTCTTGGTCTGAAGAAAGATAAGAAACTGGTTCCAACCCGGTGGAGCATAACTGCGACAGACGATATGCTCGGCAAGCAATTACTGGAAAAAATTAGGGGCTATAAATGGATAGAAGATTATGAATTGTTTTTTGGAGAGTTTATGGGAAACTGTTATCTTCTGATGTTTTTTCCGAATGTATTTGGCTACGAACTCTTCGAACTCTATCTTCCGGGGAGTTCTTGGAATCCTTCTAAGAGTATAAAAGCTGCGACAGACATGGAGACTTATTCAGGGAGAAAAGGCTATGCATCCAACACTGCGGGAGGATATTATGCTGCACGATTACCCGTTTTGGAATATTTGGAATCAATCAAGAGACAGGCAGGGGTTTTGGCGATTCGAATAGAACTTCCGACTTATTGGGCAGGTCTCGGGGTTTGGGTTGTGAGGGAGTCTGTTCGGAAGGCTCTTTGGAATAAGAAATTTAAATTTGATGATATGAAAGATATACTCGATAGCTCTAGAAAGATTGGAATGATAAGGTTTGGTTTTGATACTTCTAAGATTTTAAGGAAGAGTAAGTTATTAGAGCAGATAAAAACCCAGATGACTTTGGGCAAGTGGTTTTAATGTAGTAAGCCTCTTTTAGATTCAAGTATCTGGGAAGGATCTGAAGTTCTTCCATAATCACAATTGGTTAAATAAGGGGTTTCTACTACTATACGTCCGGTTAAGGAACTCTTACTCATTTTGACGTAAAATTGCTCTTCACTACAGGTTACTAAAGAGTATTTTCTGGCTAATTCTATTTCTATAGGCCCCCATTCAGCACCTCTTACTTGGGGGGTGATTTCTCCAGCTTCTTCCCTTGTAAACCCTTTTACTCCCTCATCTTTTAATAAATCATTTTCTAACTGAATATTTCCATCCTTTGTTATCCACCACGCACCAAACGATTCTACTTCTTCCAATTTAGGAGTTTCTCCCCTGGGTCCAGTATCACATGGTCTACACATAAAAATATTATTTTTTCTGAGTTTTTAAGAATTATTGTTCTCTAACCCTATTCTACTTTAGAGAGGGTTCTAGCTTTTTTGGCATCTTCTAGAGCAGACATTAGTTCAGAATATCCTTCACTCTTAGGAGGATAATTTTGGCCCCCTCTATCTCTTATAGATTGTGCAATTCCATTTTCGACACCCAAATCATAATGAAATGTTCTTAATTCTCCGTCACCGTATTCTCGGACAGTAGTCATTCTTTTTCCACCATTTTTAATTATTAATTCATTTTCATCAAACCAATTCCCTACACTTAAATCTTCTAATGTTTGTCCTGAAGCTAGGTTTTCTTCTGGCATGTCAGGTGTTATTTTCTCACCTTTTTAAGAATTGTTGTTCTCTGCTTGCTTCTTTCGATAAGCTTCAATCCTCTCTTTGTTTGTCGGGCATTCTGTATTGAAGCAAAATATCCAGGGTCTTCTTCCCCTCTTCAGCAGCATTAATCTTGGGAATCCACATTCTTCGCAGACCTTTTCTGTTTTTTTGATGCTTCCATTTGGCGGGAGAGAAAATGTCGTTTTACAATCCGGATAAGCATTACAAGCAATAAAATTTCTCCTCGTCTTTCTGGAATATGTAATTGCCAGACTGCCTTTTTTACAGACAGGGCAGACATTCAGGGTATTTTCTTTTTTCTGTTCTTCTCTTAACTCGAGATTTGCTTTTAGGAGTTCTTTTCCTATTTCTATTTCTTTTTCTTTGAATTGGTCAGAGATTTTGGTTATTGTTTCTTTTGCTTTATTGATTATTTTTTCTTCCTTTTTCTTGTGGTCTTTTTTAGATTCTCTGATAGATTCCATGCCTTTTTCAAAACTCTTTGTTAGTTCTTCATCTATGATTATCGGAGAGTGTTTTTCCAGTGTTTCTATGAGAGAGATTCCAAGAGGGGTGGCTTTTACACTTTTGTCTTTGATATATCCCCTGTCATAAAGAGTTTCCAGAATTGCAGCCCTTGTTGCTTTTGTTCCCAGATTCTTTTTTTCTAACTGAGATATTATAGACGCAGGAGAATATCTTTTTGGAGGCTGGGTTTCTTTTTCTTCTATTTTAGAACTGATTATCTCTACTTCTTTATTTACATCGGGAACTTCTTTTTCTATTAGTTTTGTTGGATATAGTTCCATCCAGGATTTCTTTTTTATTGCAGCCCCCCTCCTTAAGAATAGAAGTTTGTCTACTTTTACATTCACTGTTTTGTTTTCAACAATAGCATCTTCACAGAATAGAGACAGGAATCTGTTTACGATTAGATCATAAATCTTTCTATCATCTCCTGATAATATCTGGAAATTTCCTGTTGGATAAATAGAAGGATGTGCTGGATCTGTCTTTTTTCCTTCTACTGGTTTTTTTCGGGTTATCAGTTTTTCTGCATGATATTTCTTTGCAAGTTTTTGTAGAATACTTCCATAACCTATTGATGCAGGAAGCTTTTGGCTAGATGTTCTTGGATAAGATATTAGTCCTGAGAGATAAAGAAACTGGGCTATTGCAAGAGTCTTGGAAGGAGATGTTCCATAGAACCTATAAGCCTCTGTTTGTAGTGTTGTTAGATTGAAGGGCGGGTTTGGGGGCAGTCTCTTCACTGTTTTTTTAGTTTCGGCCTGTGCTTTTTTTCCTACTAAGTTTTCAAATTTCTTTAATTCTGATTTATCGAAAATATCTTTGTTGTGTATTAGGTCTAATTTAGGATCTTTTATTGTTATTAGAATTTGCCAATAAGGTGTTGGTTTAAATGCTTGAATTTCTTTTTCTTTTTTTACTATTAGATTGAGTGCAGGGCCCTGAACTCTTCCTATAGACATGATTCTGAATTTTCCTGTTGTTTTTATCGCGTTCATCAAGGCCCTTGATAAGTTTATTCCATAGAACCAGTCTAAGTAATGCCTGGTCTCTCCTGCGATTGCCTGGCCCCATTCTATGCTCTTGCTTTTTTCTTCATAAGCATGATTGATTTCTTTTTCAGTCAAGGTAGAGAACCTCATTCTGTTCGCGTCTTTCTGCCCTCCTATGAATCTAACGACATTCAGACCGATTACTTCTCCTTCAACATCATAATCTGTAGCCACTGTCAGGCTTCCTGCTTTTTTTGCTAGTTTGAGAAGAACATCATAATATTTTTTGCTGAAATCTTTTGTTCTTACCATATAATTCGGCTTCCACCCAATGTCAAATATAGGTACTCTTGATCCTGGAGTATTCTGACTCAGAGTGAATAAATGTCCGACCGCGCAGGCAACCACTATTTTTTTACCATTTCGGTCGATTTCGTAATAAGGAATATTTCTATCGTTCTTTTTTACAGCTTTTCCTAAGAAAGAAGCAATCTTTAATGCGGCCTGTGGTTTTTCTGTGATTATGAGCTCATATCCTTCTGGTTTTAATTTTATCTCAGGGATTTTGTATTCTTTCTTTTTTGTTTTCGTTGTTTTTTTAACAACCCTTTTCTCTCTCGGCTTCTTTATCTTCTCTACTTTTTCCAGAGATTTTCTCTCTGGTTTCTTGTATTTTTTCTCAATAGCATGTTTTAAGTTGTCTTCATCTACAGGGAAGAAGTTTTCTACGAGCTTTTCTTCTTTTGTTTTCTTCTGTTTTCTTCGCATCTTTATGAGGAATAATGAGAGTTTTTAAAATATCTTATCTATTTCCTGAAGCCTCTTATGAGAGTCCACAGATTTACTAAATATCTTCCAGAAAATTCTTCTTAACCAGTTTATCCATTCTCTGTCCTTAAAACCGTAGTAGATGAAAACCTTTTTATTTAATTCGTTTATTCTTCCTGTGGGTTCTTTTACTTCTTTTATCGTTGCTAGAGATTCATCATAGATTATTGCTCTTAAGGGCTGTTCTGCATGCCTTATTTCTACTAGTTCTTTTCCATATTTATAATTCAAAGAAAGCAGTTTTTCTACATTATCCTTTCCGATAAGGTCCACCCTGCAAAGAACTTTTATAGAAACACCTTTTTTAACTAATTCTTCCAGTTCCCCTAACACATCTATTTTTTTGTTTTTTAGATTTATGAATGAAAGGTTACCCGAAAAAATTAATAATTGTTTTTTTGTAGTCATCAATCTTTTTTTTAATTCATCTATATTATCTCCCTCCCTTTCCTCGATAGTGACTTTTTTCCTTTTCTCGCTGATGTGTTGGAATATATCAAAGGAAGAAAAATCTTCTTTTTTCTTTGCCAATATTATTTGTTTTTCGAGTTCTTCCTGAAAAACAGAGTTGCTGACTTTTTCTACAGACGCCCAATAAACTATTTTTAAGGCACCCCTAGTACCTTCTCTGAAAGTTCTCGTTGTTATGGTCCCGAATTCTTTTTCAATTTGATGAATGTATCTGTCTGCGGTTCTCCAGTTCTTTCCTATGTGTTTTGCTATTTCCTGTATGCTTCTTGGCTTTGAGTAAACAAAATCTTCTATTGTTCTTATTGTTTTATTGTCGAGCATATTATTAATATTTCTTTAGAATATTTAAGTGTTTTCTTTTATACAACACTATTGACAAAATTTGTACAGAAAAGTGTATCAATAATACAACTCTTATACTTATGTGGAATTATTAGAATTTTTAGGAGATTTTCAAAAAAGGGAAATTTTAGCTGGTTTGTTATTATCTGTGAGAGAAAAAGCAGTTCAGGCGGATTTATTCGGTGTGGATGGAGATGGGGAAAATTTAAATTCCACTTTGGATGAAATTTTTTCTGTTGTCTCTAATCGCGAGCCGCTTTATAGAAGATGGTCTCAAGAGGCTGACAAGAACAGAAACTTTAGTGTTCCCAAAAAACCATTGGGAAGATTTATCGAAGGATATTTACTTCCTTTGGTAAAAACAGCAGAACCCTATGAGGGTTGTCATGGTGGTGAGCTTGGTTGGGGTGTGAGAAAAAGCTTAGCAACACACATCCCCTGTAGAAGTGCTTTCTCTTTTGATTTAAAAAATGCTTTTGAATCTTTTCCAGAACAGAAAGTTTATGATTTTTATTTTGGTTTGGTTGGGGGAATACAGACCGAAGAAAGAGAATTAGTTACCCGGTTTCTTACAGAAGTTTCTACAGTACCTTATCAGGGAAATCATGAGTTGCCTGTTGGTTCTTCCCTTAGTATGGCTTTATTTAATCGGGCGTTAAATCCTTTAGACCAGAGATTGACAAGAGCTGCAGAACAAAGAGGGTTCAGATATTCTAGGTGGGTTGATGATATAACTTTAAGTTCTCCTTATGAGATGAGAGCTGAAAGTTTTTTTGGCGCAGTAGAATTAACAGAAAGTCATCATCTTGTTTCTAAACATAAGGTGTATTTTCAAAGTAATGGAGATATTTACTTATTGGGCTATAAAATAACTTCCGAAGGAAGAGTATTGAAAAATACGAATGAAGAAAGATTAAGGGATAAAACACCACCCCTTAATTTTGAAGAGTGGTTTGGAGAAAATAGAATAAGGAATTATGAATCTTGGAGGAAAAATGAAAATTGATGAGTTAACAAAAAATTACATCGAGAGTTTTATTTATTTAGAGAGGTACGTTAATCAGAGATCTTATAGCAGATTTTGTAATGATTCTGAAGTTTCTGGATGTTACACTCCTAAGAAAGGGATAAACTCTTTTTTTCTTTTATCTGTTGCTCCGGAAAAAACATTAACAAACAATTTTAATTATAAGAATTCATTATTTGAAATTTTTTTTGTTCATCCTGATTTTCCCATTAAAGGAGCCAAGAAATCTAATATAACTGCATTTCCAACAGCTTCTACCAGGACTGTTTTAATTAGAGATTTTAACAATCAACCTTTTTTTGTTAAGCTAAATCTACCTAAAAGAATATCCCGGTTTTCGAGAGGGTTAACTTCTTCATCTGTTGATCATAGCCTGAAAGTTGCCTTAGAGGTTTTGGAAATTTGCAAAAAAAATTCTGAATTTGGATGTTTATATGAACCAACAGGGGTATGTCACGGAGGTTATGGGTGCTTATTCAGAGAATTTAATGCTTCTCCAAAATATTTGAATAGGTTTTTGATTCCAATGTTTTCTCTTTATTCCTACGATTTAAAGAACCCCTCTGATGAGTTATTGATTAAACAATTATCTGAAAAAAATGGTCTTTCTGTGGAGGAAATATTAAGATGGATTTTGGAAAAAATTGTTTCATTTTGGTTTAAGTCTTTTTTGGAGAAAGGATTGCTTTTAGAAATGCACGGACAAAATACCCTTTTAGAAATTGATAATAGCTTTAATCTTAAAAGAGTAATTGTCAGGGATTTTACCTCTACAAGAATTGATAAAAATATCAGAAATGAAAATAGATTAGATATTAATTATAGAAAAAAAATAATCGGAAAAAATTCCTTTTTTTCAAGAAAAAAAGAATTAAGTTTAGTTTATGATTTTTTGATATCTCACCATTTTTTGTCCCCCTTAATTAACGTTTGCTCTTCAAAATACAATATTGATACAGGAAAATTGGAAGAATTTGTTAGAAATATTTTTAGAAAACACTTATCTGGAAAAAATTCCTTATTTCCCAAATGTTGCTATGGTTACACTGATGAATTTTTTATTAATGAGAGACCACGATTAAAAGTCTTTTTAAAAAAACCCTTACTGAGATAATTAAATCTCGAAAATCTTTTCCTTTTTGCTTACATTAATTACTTTTGTTTTTCCTATTTTTTCTTCCATGCCCCCTGCTTCGTGCATGTGGGCGTTTATAGCTATTTCTGGCTGAAACTTTTCTATAGCTTTTCTCACAGCTTCAGAGCCCTTAAACCCGAACATCTCTGATTTACTCCCTAAAGGATGTATATGTGTGACCATTACTTTTTTCTTACTGTCTTTGACTTCTCTGTGTCCTTTTTTTAGTAATTCAAAGATATCAGAGTCTCTTATTGCATGTATTCCTATATTTGCTGTTCCTGCTCCAAAGATTCCTACATTTTTCTTCTTGAACCCATATCCATGTATGTTCTTGGTGTTTGGATACATCTGAGCAAGAAAATCTATCGTTGCGGCCGATTCGTGGTTACCTGGTATCAGAAGAACCTTTTTTCCAGCCTTTACAAAAGGACCCACAATATAATCTGTGGACTGTTCTGCCATCGTCAGG
>CAZMIN010000019.1:0-10491 GCA_964566405.1 Candidatus Woesearchaeota archaeon
AAGGATTGTACTTATAACTTTAGAAACTAATTAACAGGTTCAAATGCTCCCTGTTCTTCTTCTACAACCACTATTTGGTCTGTATCCTCCCCAAGAACTAAGAAAGCCCACCAAGGTTTTGTTGTATCTAGGACTTCTCCTGTTTCTGAGTCAACTAGAGAATTCATCTTTAACTTTAGCTTGAATATTCCGAAAAATCTTCCTTCTTTATCTACTTCTACCTTATATGCTGCTCTTATCTCGTTTCCGTGTCTGACTTCTTTTAATTCAATTTTTGTGAAGTTTAGTGCCTTTAATCTTTGAAGGGCAATATCAGATGCTGCGTCAGGCATGATTTTAATTAGGGCTTTTCTTCCGTTTGATAATACTGCCGCAATGTCTGTTTCATTTCCTTCAAATTCGTCTTCTATTTCAAGTTCTGTTTCAAAACCAAATTCATCAAATCCTTCTATTTTTATTTTCCTTTTTAAACCATCAGCATCTCTTTCAATGACTATTGTTTTTTCTATAACACTTCCATCAGAACTTATGACTGTTCTTTTTATCTTTATTTTTATCCTTCCATCTTTAATCTCAACTTTTCTTTCTATTTTTACTAAGTTACCATCCTCATCACGAAATTCTTTTTTAATTTCTTCTTTCATCCTAAATCTTTCCCTATCTCTCTCAATCTTTTCTCTTGTTCTTTCCCTTATCTCATCTCTTTCTTCATCTTCATTATCACCATCGTCATCATCATCTATAACACTTGGTACGCCGGTTGTATCGGAACCAGAATTATCATCATCAGCCATTAATATCGGTGCGTTTAATGTAATTCCAAATACTAAAAGTGTCAAGAACAGTATTAATATTATCTTTTGCATGATTATAGAATAGGAATATAGATTTATAAAACTATCTCGCCCCAACCGATTAATCTCCAGTGACCCTCGATGTTTCTTGCAATTCCCAAATTATCTTTATTCACTGCTCAAAAGTAGAAAGTTTTGAATGAGAATACATTTCCATTTTTAGTAGTAAAAAGTAGATGCTTATATATTTATTGAACACTAATTTAATCGGAATTTCTAAGAAGTTTCGTTGGTTCCCGTATCGTTTTCCTCTTCTTCTTCAGTTTGATTAGAATCCTCTTCTTCGTCCTCATCTTCATCATCAGAATCATCATCTTCGTCCTCAATGTCAAATTCTATAACAGCATTAATTTGTTCCTTAGTTAATCCTGTCCTTTCAATTATTTCATCAATTATTTCATCTCTATCTGTGGTTTCTAAGGTGAATTCAAACTCATCACCATTAAATTCAACTTCAACTTTTGCCATATCATCTTCTATTTCAACTTCTATCTCTAGTTCTTCTTCGTCTTCATCCTCTTCTTTTTCCTTAACTTTAAATTCTATAGCACCTTCAATTTGCTCACTCGTTAATTGAGACCTTTCAACAATTGCATCCAAAATACTTTCTCTGTCTGTAGTATTTAAAATGAATTTTAATTCAACTTCAACTTTTGTTCTATCTTCTTTAACTTTTACTTTAACCTTAAACTTTTCCTCTAATTCCTCATCTTCATCCTCTTCTTCAATTTTTAATGCAGCATCAGCAGTTTCACTATCTAAAACAAACTTTGCAATTATTTCATTAATAATCGCGTCTTGATTAGTAATCGAAGTAGAAAACTTTAGCTTGAGTTTAACTTCTGCTTGACCATTCACAATTTCTGCTCTTACTTTAATTTCTCCGAGCCCTGCCTTAAGTTCGAGTTTTTCTATATCATCATCAATTTCTTCATCGCTCTTTCCTGTTTCTATCTTGATTTTTATTTTGGTTTTATCTTTTTTATTTTTAATCTCTATTTCAACTTTTCCGGTCTGTCCTTCTAAACTCGCTAAAATAGAATCGATTAAATCTTGTTGTGCCTGAGTTATACCTCCTTCTATCTTAATTTTTATTTTTAATTCTCCAAATACCTGGTTAACTTCTTCGTTATGGTCTTGTAATTCTTTTTCAATTTCTATCACTTCTTCTATTTCTTCTGTAGAATTGTCTTCTTCTATATCTTCAATATCCTCTTGCACTCCTTCTAAAGTTTCTCCATGACTTTCTTGAGCCTTTTCTGCTGCATCTAATTTATTTTCTTCAATCATCTTTTTGATTTCTGCAAGTCTTTCTTGAGCAATTTCCAATCCTTTTGTTGCTTTTTCACTAGGGCTTGTTGCTAAAAGAAGAGAAATTTGTTCCAGGGCCTTGTCTATTCCCCAAAGAAACGAATCAGGGGTTATGCCTGGGTCTGTGGGTGTTTCTTGAGCGAGAACTGTTGGCACATTTAATGTAATACCAAATACTAAAAGCGTCAAGAACAGAATTAATATACACTTTTTCATGATTGTAAAGTAGGAATGTAGATTTATAAAACTATCTCGCCCCAACCGATTAATCTCCAGTGACCCTCGATGTTTCTTGCGATTCCCAGATTATCTCCATCCATTGCCAGAATTGGAATGTTTAATAGGAGTTCAATATTATCTTTATCTATTTTTTCAACTGTTCCGACAGTGATTGTTGTGTTGATGCTAAGCATTAGCATTTCTTTTGTTTTTATCGGCTCGACTTTTCTGTGTTCTCCTATTCCAAAAACTTCTTCAAACATTTTCACCTTTATCTTTATCTTGTGGCTTATCTCTGGAAGTTTTCCTTTGAGGGAAACCAAGCAACCATTCAGGGAGTCTGTTTTTGTTGCGAAGGGATCTAGTTCTGTTTCTATTGAGATGCTCACGCCAGGAGAAACTTCTTTCACAGATTCTTTTCCTTTGTACAACGAGAGAATTTTTGTGGTCAGGGTTTGGTAATCTGTTTCTCCGTGGGGTTTCTTTATAGTTAGGCCTGGTTTTATTTCGATTTCATCACCGACTTTTAATTTTCCTTTCTTCAATATTCCACCGAGAACACCGCCTTTTAGCTTGTTTATGGTTGTTCCTGGGCGATTTATATCAAAACTTCTCGCAACCAAGAATATAGGATCTGTATCTGTTTCTCTCTTTGGAATTTCTAGTTTAGCAAACTCCTCTATCAATATGTCTATGTTGATTCCTTGCTGGGCAGATACTGGGATAATGGGGGCATCTTCTGCTATAGTGCCTTTCAGAAATTCTTTAATCTCTTTGTAATTCTTCAGGGCTTGTTCTTTGCTGACAAGGTCTATTTTGTTCTGGACTATTATTATGTTCTTTATCTTCTTTGCCTGGAGAGCCATGAAGTGTTCTCTCGTCTGGGGTTTTATTCCTTCGTTTGCGGCAATCACGAGAATCGCAGCGTCGATGATAGCTGCTCCAGAGAGCATGGTGGCCATTAGCATCTCGTGTCCTGGTGCATCTATGAAACTTACGTACCTGAAAGGGGTTCCTTTCTTTGTGTTGAATTTATCCCCCTCCTTATATATAGTCATGTCTGCATATCCTAATTTGATCGTGATTCCTCTCTTGAGTTCTTCAGAATGTGTGTCTGTGAATTTGCCTGTCAGCTTGCTGAGTAGGGTTGTCTTTCCATGGTCTATATGACCTACAACACCGATGTTTATCTCTGGTAAATTTTCTGTCATAAAAATAGATTGAGAAGTGAGTTTTTTAAGGTTTGGGTTAATATAAATCATTCACTCCTGCGATATCTCCTGCTTCTAATGTTCTCTTCTTTGTTTCATTAAAAGCTGCGAAGGCATACATGGTTTCTTCTGTGCAGGTGCTTTCAGGATGGCCAAGACCTAATGAATGACCAAATTCGTGAGTTGCTATGTTTTGATAATCCATTTTTCCCGCTTCGCCACTTAAGCTCCAAGGATAAGCTGTGTTGAATACAGCGTCCCATTCAACCAATTCTCTTCCACCCGGAGGACCTCTAAAAATACCCCATACAATAGTATATGCGATTGTATTACTTATTCCTAAATCTTCAAACATAACTTCATTTTTACCATCAGGACTTACTTCATCTGCTCCATCAGTAGTCCCACTTGTTCCTGTCCCGAATATATTAAATGCAACTTCTGTATCCCATGTATCTAAGCTTGTTTCTGTAAGTGTTAAATCAACTCCAGCTCCCGTGATGTAATTCTCTGTTAATTTCCATTTTGCTCCTTTTGCAAATAGAGAATAACAAGTTGAACTGCCTTTATCTTTTCCTCCACCAGCCCATGGTGGCTTTGCATTATCTTTTCTATTATCAACAAATAAATATCCTTCAACAATTCTTCCATCAACGTCTGTCGCTGTTCCAAGGCTGAAAACTCCTTCAGAAATCTGAACTGCATGTGAAGGAACAATGTCTCTAAGATTGTCTGTGTTTGGCTTTGCCACAACAATTACACTTACGGCTAATATTAATGATACAAGAAATACTCCAAATACGATTCCTCTTGTCTTTTGCATTTGGATTAATAGAAAAAGGGCTTTAAATATATTATGGTAAAGAGAGATTATTCAGATACCTTATTATCACCATCTAAATCTGGTAAAACTATATTTCCTTCTAATATCCCATCATTCTTTTTTTTAACTTCTCTTATATATGCCTGCCAGTTTAATGCTGTATGTGCAATATCTTCTTTCATATAATATCCCCAAATTCCTTGTGCACTTCTATTATCAATTTTTACCCAGGCAGCATTATCAAAATCTTCTGTTCTGAGATAACTTTTTGGTAAAGTATATTTTATACATGATCCTATTAATAATGCTGTTCCTAATAGGCTTACTATTCCTTTTTTTATATGATGTCTTTCATATCTGGTTTCCATAATTTATTTAAGGGAATATTATTTATAAATCTTTCTATGTGTTACTACTTTGGAAGAAGAAAAGGTTTAAAAAGTAGGAAAATTTGCCCTTTTATATGAAAACAAAGATAAGTGTTTCCTTAGAAGAAGAACTTCACGAGAAGGTGAAGGAAATAGTAAAAAGAAGTATATTTCGAAATAAGAGTCATCTCATAGAGCATGCTATAGAATCTCTCTTAAAGGAGGAAAAAGAAAAATGACGATGAATAAAGGAGAAAGAGGTCCTCTGTACTATAATAAGGCTGGTGGCGGTCATCAGGGGGGTTCGGGTTCGAGAAAATCAGAACAAAACCAACTAGTCCCTGCGACACAGGTTGATTTGGGAGAGATTACCATACATGAAGGAGATATTCTTAAAGATAGATATGATTTAGTCGAGATATTGGCTGATGGTAGGGAAAACGGTCAAGGGGTTGTAGCGAGAGGAAGGAGAAGGAAAGATGGGAGGGAAGTTGTTGTGAAGCAGTATTCAGAGGCTGCTACAGCTTCATGGGATGAGATGAAGGATGCAGAGATCGGAGCAGCAAGAGAGATACATTTTCTTAAAAGGGCTAACAGAGATGGTGTGAGAGGGGTTCCTAATCTTTTAGAATATGGGGTAACAGGAGATTTTATCAAACAGCCCGCCTCTATTTTTGACCCAATTCTTGGAAGAAACACAGAAGAGATAGTTTTAGATTCATCCTATGCTCCTTCTATGGAAGAAGCTAGAAAAGTTATTCAATTACTGGATGAACCTTTAGAATATGCTCATACTTTTGGTGTTCAACCTGTTGTGCACAGAGAAGTTAATCCTAAGAACATAATGATTAATGGAGATGGTGCCGTTCTCATAGATTGGGCAACTTCTAAAGCAACCAGCGGAAAAACAAAACAAGGAACCCAGTTTGTTACCCTTCATTTTACCGCTCCAGAGCTTTTGAAAGGGGAAGAGTTTGACGGAAGAGCAGATGTTTTTGGCTCTGGAAGAGTTTTGCAATATATGTTGCTCGGCGATGATTTATTTTCGGCTTCAGATGGAAAACCATCTTTAGAAGATTTCCAATATTTGAGTATTCCAAAAGAGCTTCCCAAGGTTCTGGAAAGAGCAACCCAGGAAGATCCACAACACAGATACAAAACAGCTAGGGAATTCTACGATGCTTTGAATGGTGGTTTGGAAAAAATCACAGGAAGAAGTCTTTCTGTTCCAGAACAAGAACCAGAAAGCAGAGAAGTTGCCGAGGGAGGAGATGTTTCTTCTGAATGGATTATAGAAAGACAAGATACAGGGAATTTATTTGCTATTAGACAAGGAGGCATATATTCAGGACTTGCTATTCCGATAGCTGAGAACGGAAAAGATGTTTATGAAAAGGTAAAAAATCATGAGGAAAACACTATAGAAATCCTGTTAGGTCTTCCCAGCAGGAGAAGATCTTTGAGTGATAAAGGTCGTGAGATTATTGATAAAGAACTTTATGGGGCGACCCGCGCATACCTTCAATATCTCGCACAAGAAAATCCGAACAATTTAGTATTAGGGGAATTGGCTAGTGGAAAAAATCCAGAACAACTCTATGAAGAAGTTAAAGCAGGGAAGCCCTCTCGTTTGCAACACGGAATAAATTTATTTTTCCGCCATCCCGATATTGTTAGATCTGAATACAAACAAGCCAAAAGAGAATACGAGCAAAGAGTAGGAGAATTGGAAGCAGTTGTTTCTGGGGCAAAAGGTGCCTTAGGTGGTTGGATTGACAATCTGAAGGGTGTCGCTACAGGTTATTTATCTTTGGGTCTTGCTTCAGCAATACTCGTTCCTATTGCTGGTTATGGTACAAATCCATATAGTATCTTAACTTGTGTTTCCTCTGCCCTTCTTGGATCTAAGGCAGGTTCAAACATCCAAAGAGCATACAGAAGAAGAAAATTCAAAAAGAAACTCAAAGAAATGAATTTCACAGAAATGAATTCTTGGTTCCAAAAATCAGAAAGCCCTAAGAAGTTAGAGGACATAGCAGCAGGAACAGCAATAGTAGCAGGAGGAGCAATAGTAGCAGGAGGAGCAGGAACAGCAGTAGTAGCAGGAGCAGTAGTAGCAGCAGCAGGAACAGCAGGAGCAATAGTAGCAGGAGCAGCAGGAACAGCAGGAGCAGGAACAGCAGCAGCAGTAGCAGCAGCAGCAGCGGAAGCAATTGGATTACCAAGAAAAGAGCAAAATTATCATATTAGAAGAGGACTTATTTATGGGAGTCTTGGAGCAGCAGCAAATGTTTTACAGGCGCTTTTTTTACCCATTCCTTTGGAGCAAAAAATAATTTTGGGGGCTGGAGTACAAACTCTTTCATCCCTAATAGAGCCGTCAAGAATTATAGGAGAATATTATCTTTCAAGGAGACGTGTCTTGCGACAAGAAAGGTTCGCGGCAGGGCTTCCGGCAAAACCTGAGAAACTGGAGATGCAAGACCATGATATCATAAGAAAAATGGTTGTGGAAGAGTCAGATTTTCCATAACATTAAAACATCCCGAAATTAGTTTGGTAATCTATATCTTTCTGTTTTGGGATTTTGAGAGCAGCATTTTTTAGAAGAAATAAATAATTTTCTCTTAATTCAGCCACAGCATCTGGATTGAAAGAATCATTTTCTATTGTTGTTGGCCAATTAGCTTCTATACTCATTTTTCTTCAACTTTTTCTTCTGGCTTTTGTTCAGAGTCTGCTTTTGCTTCGCCTGACGGCTCGGATTGATTTTTAGAGTTATCATCAACTTTATCTCCTACAGATTTTCCTAGTCCACCGCTTTCTTTTTCTGGCTCTTTTTGAGCCCCCTTTCTTTTCAATGCCCTATTTTCCTTGGGTTCTCTTGCTTGGTTTTGGTCTGGGAAAACTTCTGCGAGTTTTTTTGCACCTTCTTTGACTATCTTTAAATTTATCTGTGTAATTTCTGGAGAAATTACCTCTCCCCTGACTGTTTTTCTGAGTCTCAAGCCTTTAGGTGTTGGATTTGATCTCTTTCTCTTTCCTTCTTTTCTCGGGTGTTTTTTCATTCCTTTTTCATATGTGAGTAGAACTTTTTTTAATCCGATTCCAGGAGCATCTTTCATAGAGGTAAATCCTGCCTTGTCGCTTGTTCCAGAGATTTCAAATTCATATCCTTCTAAATCAGACAGGATTTCCTTTCCCTGAATCTTGTCGTGGAGAGATTTCCCCATGAATTCTTCCGTCTCTAGATCTAGCTTAAAGGTCTTTCCGCTTTTATCTGCAATATTAATTTTGAACATGCTAATTAATTGAGAAATTGGTTTATAAACATTTTTAAATAAGAAAGGCCCCTCTTGGGATATGAACATCGGACAGATTTTGTATAAGATAGGGGAATTCGAAGTAGAATATGCTCCGAGATTAAGTGGAATCGTAGCAAAGGCAACTATTGTCGGTGGAGCTTTTTTAACAGGGGCCGGCATAGGTAGCGAAGAACCCTCTTTACTAATTGCAGGATTACTTGCTCTTCCGATAGGTCTTTCTGCTTACGGGGTTAGAAAATCGGTTAAGGAGATTCGAAGAAAAAACAGATTAGAAGAAGCGGTTTCGAGAGCAGCTTGGAATTAGATATTCATACCGATTATAAAAAGAATAATAGCAATCACAAATTCCCACAAACCAACCTTCTTTACGGTTTTCACATTTTGCCAACTTTTCATTATCTTCATACCCTTCATTATCTTTATTGCGGACTTTGGAAGAAGTAAGGCAAAAAGGGATTCCATAAATGCGAGAATTCCAACCACCATCAATATTGTTCCTGTAACACTCATTATGGATTAAATGGAGAGAGATTTATAAATTTGTTGATTAATTCTTTTGCCAACCGCCTTGTTGTTCCAAGAGTTTGTAAAAGTGTCCTTGTTTTTTAAGGAGTTCTTCATAAGTTCCTTGTTCAATTACCCTGCCTTTTTTCATGACAAGAATTTTATTCATATTTTTAAGGGTTGTTAATCTATGGGATGATACTATAATGGTTTTTCCTTTTATTTTGTCTAATGAATTTTGAACTCTTTTCTCAGTTTCATAATCAAGGTTTGATGTTGCTTCGTCAAAGATTATTATGTCTGAGTTTTTATATAAGGCCCTAGCAATCCCTAGTCTTTGTCTTTGTCCTCCTGAAAGTCTGAGCCCTTTTTCTCCAACAACTGTTTTATCCTTATCTTTTAGATTTTTTATGTACTTATCCAGCTGAGAAACTTCGAGTGCTCTTTTATAGATTTTTTTATCAAACTTACCATTTCTTGAAATTGTTATATTTTCTTTTAGTGAAAGATTGAAAACTTCTGTATCTTGTAAGACAATTGAAATTTTGTTCATGATCGAATTCCTCTTAACTTTATTAATCGGTCTTGAGTCGAAGAAAATATTTCCTTTTTTTGGAACATATAGTTTTAATAGTAATTTGAAAAAAGTGGATTTTCCGCAACCTGATTTTCCGACAATACCTATTTTTTCTCCACTATGTATCGTTAGATTAAGGTTTTCTAAAACAGGTTCATCCCTGTATTTAAATCCTAAATTTTTTATTATAATCTTTTTCCAGGATTTTAGTGGTTTGGCGTCAGAGTCATCATTTGATGGTAGGAGATTATATATCTCCATCATTCTGTAAATACCATATTTTGCTTTTATAAGGCTGTCAGATTGGCTCGAGATTGTATTAAGCATAATCTTCAATTGACCAATATAACTAACATATATTATAATAGAACCTGCCGTAAGTGCACCTTGAATAATATCTTTTCCAACAAAAAATAAAAACAAGGCAAAAAAGAGGGCTGCGATTGATTGGATTGAAATCCATTTTGTGTTATTTATTTTTCTTTTTTCTTTCTTGCTCTTAAGTAGCTTTTCTTCTATTTTAGAAATTTCTCTACTTGAGGCCGATTCTATTCCTAAAGATTTTATCGTAGAGATGTTTGATGAAATATCAAATTGTTTTCCTGTTGATTTTTCTCTTACAAGATTGGTATTATATGTCTTAAGAGCGATTCGTTTGTTAAACTGGTATTCCACTAATAAATATGTTGTAATAAATAGCAAAGCAAGTAGGAGATATTTAAAGCTAAAAAAAGTGAACACACCTAAGATACCTACAAAACCAATAACCATTGGTACTCCTTGGTTGTTATAGAAATTGTTGAATTTATCAAAGGCCCTTTCCCCTTCGTGGAGTTTTTGGATTTTTGATCCAACCATAGATTCTTCGTGCCAGAGCATGTTGGCTTTCATTATTTTATTGAATGACTCTACTTTTGCATCACGTTGTATTTTATCCCTAATCCCTCCTAGGTGATACTTTGCTTGTAATCTGGTAATTGCTGAAAAGATTTGCAGTCCTAAAAGAGCCAGGATATAATAATAAAAAAAAGAAGGGTTTGCCCCTTCTGTAATAAAGAGGTCAATTATTTTTGCTAATATTAATGGGGTAATTATTGCTGTTGTTGAGGCTAGAGCAAGAAGAAATGTGAAGAAAATGAATTTCTTTTTGTATTTACTATAAAAATGCCAAAGGTCTTTAGCAAATTTCCAATTAGAATATTTCGGTTTACCCTCTTTATCTAAATTTTTTTCCCCTTTCATCGTTTACCTTAATTTAACTACTAGTCTTTTATTTATAAATGTTACTTTGAGGTAGT
>CAZMIN010000020.1:0-10465 GCA_964566405.1 Candidatus Woesearchaeota archaeon
GTCTTCATCATCTTCATTACATTTTCTGTCGATGTCAACACCATAGTTGTCCACTGGCTCAGCATCATCATCACACTCAAGAGCGACTAAGTCACCAAAGAAAGCAGTTCTTTCTAATCCTAATGCAGAGATTCTTGCAGTAATATACAAATCATCGAGGTCGTTGTAACCATTGTTCTTCAAAACAATATCAACCGGAAATGTATCTCCCGCCTTTATTGTCTGTGGAACACCGATAGATTTTATGTCTGCATTGAAAGCTTCTCTCTGAACTCTTACAGTATAGCTGGCTTCGGTTTTAAAACCGTCACCACTTATCTTAACATCGAGGGATACAACACCACTCAACTCATCCTGAAGGTCAAAAGGAACTTTCAACTTAAGCGATTTAGTATATCTGAAACCTGTTTCAACATCGAAAGATTTTGTCTGGGCTTCAACATCCTTTTTATCGCCTTCAATCTCTACTTCTACTGTAACATCTGACGCATTAACGAGTGAGGTGAATTCCACTCTCACAATAACAGTATCACCAACAATAATAGCCGGAGAATCTGTAACATCAACTCTGTCAACTTCAACAGAATCAATAGTTGCCAATGGTGCAGCGCTTACAGTAACAGCTAGAAACAAAACGCTTACAAGTGCAAGCAAAGAAACCAAAAGTATTTTGGTATTCATATTTGACATTTTTTATATTTATTTAGTTCTGAAAAACCAAGTTTTTCGTAATTCACAAACCCCGAATTGCTTTATAAACTTTATGGTGACAACAAAATATATACATTATATAGTACTTACTGTTAGTAACATGCAGGGAAAACCATATAAAATAAAAATTAGAAACTCAAAAGCTCAATGTTAGTATCACTAGTCGTGAAATTCTTAGCAACCAGTACCTGACATCCAACTTCTTCTGCAGCTTTTATCGTCGAACCTGTCGCTGTTCCGTCAATTACAATAATAGGAATCTTTTTTCCTACCCTTCTCAAAGCACTATTCATATTCCTAGCAGATATTTTCTTGATTTCTTCTAGATTACTGTCCAAGAGCAGGGCTTTTTCGGTTCCTTTGTTTTTAGCAGAGAGCTCTTTCAATTTTTCTTTATCTTTCTCACTCAATTCCACCTTTTTTACAGCTTCAGGGGTTTCCTCGTTTCTCCTAAACCTACCCCTGTGAAGCCTCTCTCTAGCTAAAAACTCATCTACAGGAAATCTTCTTCTAAGATTCATTAAAATTTCTTTTCCAGTCAACTCCTCTACTTCTTTTCCATCAGGAGCACTAGATACATATTTGACGTTTGTATTATCAACAACGTTCTGCACGATTAATCTTCCACCACGATCTCCATCAATAAATAGAGTTATTTCTTTTTTCTCACCTAGTTCTTTGATGCTATCTGGAAGTTTTGTTCCATTCATTGCTATCACATTATTGACTCCTGCTTTCATGAGATTCAGAACATCTGCCCTCCCTTCAACAACAATAACTTCTTTTCCAGAAATATCTCCCGAAGGAAGTTTTTCCCTTCCATATTCTTTTATATCAGCTGTCCTGGCAGAATCTTTGATTTCTTTAGAAATTTCTCTTGAATCTGTAGACCCTTTTATATCTGTCATGAGCTTCTTAGCCCTTTCAATGATATAATCTCTCTTGCTTCCCCTGACATCTTCTATCCTTTCAACATCTATCTGAGAATCGCAAGGACCTATTTTTTCAATAGTCTCAATAGCAGCAGCGATAAGTGTAGTTTCTGACTGATCAAGAGCTGTTGGAACCTTAATTACACCAATGGTCCTCTTGTCTTTTCTTTCAAGTTCCACTTCTATTCTTCCAATCTTTCCTTCCTTCTGTAACTCCCTCATCTCCAGATCTGCGCCAAGTAAACCCTCTGTCTGACCGAATATAGCTCCGATTACATCAGGCTTTTCTAAGGCGCCTTCAACAGTGAAATTAGCATGTATCATGTATTTTATCGATACAGGACTTATTTTTGCCATCTTAAATTTTCTCCAATTTAATTACATAGAAAAATATTCAAATCTTTTTTCATACTACTCTCAAAAACAAATTAATGTAAGCGTGATTGTGATATAATCTGATGATATCTTTCTACTGCTATTTCATACACAAAGTGGTTTTTAAGTGTTTGGGTTTATATCTTAAATTATCTAAATCCTTATAAAAAATAAGGCTATGGGAAAGAGATGCCAGAAAAAAATCCCGAAAGAAGAAGATTCAGAAACGAGAGAATAGCAGACTTAGCCTCTACAGAAATGGCAGAACGTCTTATGTTTAATCCCCTTTTTGAAGGAATGTGTATCGGAGATCCTGAAAAAGGTATCGAGCCAGTAGACAGGGGAATTGAAATCATAAGAGAACATGGTTCTGTCATAGAGAACACAAAATATTCTTTTGGAACAAGTTATAGGGTAGAATGCAGGGAATCTCCTTTCGGAATGGTGTATACTCTGGCAATTGTAAGAGGGCAAGAAGAAAGCGGAAAAATAAAAATAAATTATAGAGAATATGAAATACTTCCTCAACTAAGAGAAAGAGCAGCTTAATTACGAGCAACCATTTTTTCACTTACAGGGACATAAATTCTTGCTTCTGAACCAGTAACAAAATTCTCAAGAGGCATTCTTAGAAAAGGCTCAATACTTAACAGGTTAGAATCTGTACTTTCTTCTGAGAGTTGCCAATCTTCTTCAGAGAGTATGACATAACGAGTGTCGCCAGAAGAAACATCGTAACCAAACCACGATTCTCTTCTATTCCCCAATCCAATCACTAATTCCCCTGAAAGCTTTCTGTCTTTTCTTTCTACTAACTCACCATTATAAGGACAGAATACAGTAAAACCAAGATTTTCCACCCTAATCTCCTCCCCAAGTTCTAGATTTTTTAATCTAGCCAAAAGCTCCACGAGAATTATGCGGTTGTCTGTCATTTTTTATTCAAACCTCCTTTCTTCGAGAAAGTGATACTCCTTTCTCTTTCCTAATTTTTCATAGAGAACTAACAATATTTCTTTTATCTCTTTCCTTTCTATATCACTGATTTTCATCTCCAGAAGCTTTTCATAGATTCGAACAGCATGATTTCTCTTCATTTCTTTTTCATAAGTTTCTGCCTGCCTCTTGTAGAAATCCTTGACAGTGGAATAGATATTTTCTTTTTCTATAGAATTTGCCTGACCCATTGCTTTTCTCAGCGCTTCGTCAGCCCTGTCAAATATACCTGCCCTGATATAAAGCTCTGTTTCCTTCACATAATGTTTTATCTTTTCTGTAAATGCTATTGAAATAACTCCCGCGTTGTCATGCATCCTGGCAGCCTCTACCAACATACTAATTTTTTCATACAATCCCGCGAGTTTTAGATATACAAACTTCTTCATATCCATTGTCAAGGGTTCTTTTAGAAACTGGTTGAGATAATCTATCTGGATAAAACTACCTCTTCCTTCTAATTCCTGATCAATTTCGTGTTTTTGCATTCCTGCTTTTAACATAGTTTAAAAAATATCAGGAAGTATATAAGAATTATTGGAATAGAAAACTTATTTCTTCTTCACGATTTCTATGCAGACACCTGCAGCAACTGTCTGTCCCGCGTCTCTGACGGCGAATCTAGAAGTGTATGGGTTGTCTTTCTGAGATTCAAGAGCCAGGTTTCCCTGTGGCTTTATTCTGACCTTAGCGACATCTCCGTTCTTCAAGAAATCAGGATTTTCCTTAATGACCTCTCCTGTCTTTGGGTCAATCTGTGCGATTAACTCTGTAAACTGGCAAGGAACCTGTGCTGTGTGAATGTGGAATACAGGTGTGTATCCTTTAGCCAAAACAGTTGGGTGATTAATGACCGCGATTTGTGCTATGAATTCTTCTACGACAGGAACCGGGTGTGTGGCGTCACAGATAATATCTCCTCTTGCCATGTCTTTCTTACCCACTCCTCTTACGTTTATACCAACGTTATCCCCTGCCTGGGCTTCCGGAAGGCTTTCATGGTGCATCTCTATCGTCTTTACTTCTCCTTCGATTCCCGTACCTGTTCTTCCAGGAACAATCTTAACCTTTTGTCCGACTTTCATTATTCCTGTTTCTATCTTTCCGACAGGAACAGTTCCAATACCCGTGATTTCATAAACATCCTGAAGAGGCATTCTCATTGGAAGGTTTGTAGGTAGATCTGGTTCAGGGAACAGGTCAAACTGCTCGAGGATTGTTGGTCCTTTGTACCAGCTCATGTTCTCTGATTTCTTAGCTATATTATCTCCTTTTAACCCAGAACAAGCAATGAAATTGATTTTTGAAATATCTAGTCCAACGGTCTGGATTAATTCTGAAACATCTTTCTTAACTTTTTCGAATTTTTCCTCGTTGTAATCCACACTATCCATTTTATTTATAGCAACACAAAGATTCCGTACACCCATTGTTCTCAATAGCCATAGATGTTCTTTTGTCTGTGGTTGTACTCCTGCCTGTGCAGCAATAACCAAAAAAGCAGAATCCGCCTGTGAAGCTCCTGTAATCATGTTTTTGACAAAGTCTCTGTGCCCTGGTGCGTCGATGATTGTGATTTGGTATTTTTGGGTAACAATCTTCTTGTAAGCAAGATCAATTGTAACTCCCCTTTCCCTCTCTTCTTTAATCTTATCCATGACATAAGCGAATTCAAAACCAACCTTTCCGTGCTTTTCAGCCTCTTCCCGATTCTTCTTCATTTCCTGCTCAGAAACAGCACCTGTTGAAAACAGCATTTGTCCGACTATAGTTGACTTTCCTGCATCGACGTGTCCGACGAACACGACGTTCATGTTTGGTTTTTCTCTAGCCATTTGAAAACAAAAAATTCTATGAAGAACTTTTAATAAAGATTAATAAAAATTTAGGTTTATAAACATTTCGGCAGGAAGTTTTATAATCCATCTCTCTCTGATTATAAAATGCCTATAACAACCCTCCAATATTTAATTTTAGGAATTATTCAGGGAATAACAGAATGGCTTCCGATAAGTTCTAGTGGGGTTTTAGCCTTGGTGATGTCAAACTTCTTTGGGGTTACAGACATAGAGTTTTTAATTCGTTCAGCCTTGCTCTTACATCTCGGAACTTTTTTTGCAGCCCTGATTTATTTTAGAAAAGATGTATGGAATTTAACCAAATCTCTTTTCAATTACAAAAATTCAGATAAAGAGACTAAAGCAATATTAAAATTCCTCGCGATAACAACTCTGATAACAGGAATTCTGGGAATCTTTATCCTTAAAGCACTGACATCTATAGATTTAGAATTAACAGGAAAAGCAATTTCTTTCTTCGTGGGTTTTCTCTTACTGATAACAGGAATATTTCAGATAAAGACGAGAAATAAAGGATTGAGAAAAGAGACAAGTCTAAAAAATAAAGACTCTCTTCTTCTTGGGGTTGTGCAGGGATTTTCTTCTCTTCCAGGACTCTCGCGTTCCGGAATAACAATATCAACATTGTTATTGAAAAAATTTGACGATACTTCCGCTTTGAAACTAAGTTTTCTGATGAGCCTTCCTGTTGTTCTCTTTGGGAACTTATTATTAAATTGGAATGAGCTTGCTCTAACTAATACGGTTATTTATGGAATGTTAGCATCATTTATTTTTGGATTATTAACAATCTCTGCTCTGATGAAACTCTCGAGAAAAATTAACTTTGGCTGGTTTGTTCTGGTCTTTGCAGTCTTGATGATGCTCAGTGTTTTAATTTAATAATTTAGTTTGTTATAATAATCTTTAAATACTTTATAGAATAAGAAATCATCATGACAAGTGTTCAACAATATGATTTGTTAATTTTTCCAGAACCTCTAGTGGTCACGGATGAAGAAACCACAAGATATGTTGCTCCTGGCCACGAATCCGGATTACACAAGAGTTCTTTTGTGATGAACCCAAATACAAGCAGATTTTATCCGCGTTACGGGGGAGGGGCTGTAAGAAGACACACAAACTTGTACAAAAAAGGTCTTACAAGAAATGGAAAAACTACAAGAACTCAGAGAGATTCTGGATTAGCAAGAATTCTTGCCTCAAGAAAAAAAAGAAATTAAAAATCTAACTGATATTCAACCCAATAACTCAACAGCATTATCGTAATAAATCTTCTTTAATACTTCTGGAGGAAGCCTCAATCCTGTTAGGGTTTCGTTATCTTCGAATCCAGGACAGGTAAATGATAATTCTTCGACGAGTTTTATACTGCAATCTATAACACTCACCATATAATCATACCCTCTACTATCAGAAGGGTAGAGGTCTGTTCCCCACAGAACCTGGTCAGGATATTTTATTATAAGCTTTCTAAATTCGTAATGGTATTTGCCAACCTGTCTGAACCAATAAGGATAATATGTTCCATAGAAACTAAGGTCGATATACAGATTAGGATTTTCTTTCATGAGGGGATCTAATTTTTTTAGATTATTCAATTCAAGGCCTCCATGCGCTAGAATAATCTTTAAGTCAGGAAAGTCAGATGAAATCTTTGCCAAATCTTTATAATACCCTCTAGGTCCTGATAATTTTATGTGAGCCATTATAGGAAGTCTATTTTCTTCAGAGAATTTATAGAGTTCATACATTTTTTTATCTGTCAAGGAAACATTATATTTTCTGATATAATTTGAATGCCATCCAATCAACTTTAATCCACGAGAACCCTTTGTAAAATCCTCTTCAAAAACTTCTAAAGAGTTTTCATCCTCTTCTTCGATTGTCGTGTAAGCAATTATCCTGTCCGGATAATCTTTCTGTAATTGAAGCACAAATTCATTCGTCTCCTCATAAACATCACTGTTATTAATATCTCTCAGAGAAAGCACAATACTTTTTTCAATATTGAATAAGTCCATTACCTTAAAATAATCATCGATCTGTGAAGAAGTATACATGTGTTGGTGGAAATCTATTTTTTTATATTCCTCTGAAGATAAGTCGTTCTGGAAATCAGGCAGGAAATAAAACAGATTGGCAGAACTCAGAAAAACTAGAGAATAAAAAACAACTACAAAAAACAATCCAAAACTCTTTTTACTTTTGATAGATTTCATTCCAAAACCTCTTTTAATTTTTATTGATTCTCTGAAAGTCCTTTCCTGTCCCGAATCTTCTTAATAACACCCAGCATTATGCTTGCGGGAACTCTCTCGAATTGCTGATCCAATAGAGAAGACGTTCCTCTTCCTTCTGTCGCAGACCTCAAATCGTTCGACCATCCAAGCATCTCTGCCACAGGAAGTTTTGCCTTCATCTCTGCTTGAACGCCTTCTTGTTTTACTTCAAGCATCTGTCCCCTCTTGCTTCCGACCAACTTCGTAATAGCACTCAGGAATTTATCAGGCATTTCAATAACATGAATCTGCAAAGGTTCTAGTAAGTAGGCATTCGCCTTCTTCATTGCTTGGAGAATTCCTTCACGGACAGCAGGATAGACCTGTGCAGGACCACGGTGGATAGCATCTTCGTGAAGTCTCGTATCTACGAGAGAAACCATCATCTTCATACAGGGCTCACGAGCCAGAGGACCTTTATTCATCACCATTTCAAAAGCATCCAGAACCATCTCTATGACTTCCCCTATATGAACTTCTCCTCTTGTCTGGTCCAAGAAGACGTTTCCTTTGTAAATCTCCCTGACATTTCTAATTATATTACCATCCCATCCAAGCCCTAAAAGAATATCTGAAACATCCTGGCTCTTTTTCTTGATTCTCCCTTCCCTCAACTCCCCACTTTTTATAGCTTCATATATCTTATCCTCCAAAGGTTCAACAACAATATAGAAGCTATTGTGTTTGTTAGGGCTTCTTCCTTCTATAGAGGGAGATTCTTTACCCACAGTCTCTCTGTAAACTATGATTGGAGGAGACGTCTTTACATCGAGTCCTTTCTCTGTCTTAATTCTATTTTCGATAATTTCCAGATGCAGTTCACCCATGCCAGACATGAGGCTCTCACCTGTCTGCTCATCTATTTCTATCTTTATCGAAGGATCTTCTTTCTTAATCTGCCTGAGTGTTTCAACGAGTTTCGGAAGATCTGCGGCTTTTTTAGCTTCAATGGATTTTGTGACGACAGGTTCGAAAAGATGTTTTATCTCCTCGAAAGGTTCTATTGGTTTTCTACTGACTGTTTCTCCTGCAAAGACGTCTTTCAGACCAACAATTCCAATGATGTTTCCTGCACTGACTTCATCAACAATAACTCTCTGTGCCCCCTTGTAAACAGAAACCTGTTGTATCCTGACTTTTTTCTTTGCAAGATTCATATAAAGTTCATCACCTTGTTTTATAACCCCCGAGAATAATCTTCCTGCAGCGATTTCTCCCGCGTGTTTGTCAACCACAATTTTTGTAGGAACAAAGACAGGCTCTCCGTTTGGGTTGCAGTTTATTAAATCTTTTCCAACATCTGAGTCAAAATCTCCGTGCCAAATTTTTGGAATTCTGTATTTCTGAGCTTCTACAGGATCTGGATGGTGGGCAACCACCATCTCCAGAACAACTTCGTGAAGGGGTGCTTTTTCTGCCAGTCCTTTAGAATTATCATTTTGATAAGCATCTAGAACATCCTTGAAGGTTATCCCTTTTTTCTTCATGTATGAAAAGCTCAATGCCCAGTTATGGAATGCAGAACCAAATGTAACACTTCCTTCACCAACACCAACCTTCCATTTTTCCTTGTAACCTTCTGGAGCAATAGCCTCTATCAATTCGTTAACATGATCTATGACAGAAATGAACTTCTTCTCCATCTCTTGTGGGGTCAGTTTAACTTCCTTAATCAACCTGTCAACTTTATTTAAGAATAAAACCGGTTTTACCAATTCTTTCAGGGCCTGTCTCAGGACAGTCTCTGTCTGAGGCATCACACCTTCGACAGCATCCACGAGAACAATAACGCCATCTACGGCACGCATAGCCCTTGTAACATCCCCTCCAAAATCAACGTGTCCAGGGGTATCTATAAGATTAATCAGATAATCGCTTCCTCCTATGTTGTGAATCATGCTGACAGAGGCAGAATCTATTGTTATTCCTCTGCTAGATTCGTCTTCGTGGAAATCCAAAGCCAACTGCTTCCCGGCCAGTTCTTTAGACATCATGCCCGCACCAGCAAGAAGATTATCGGAAAATGTTGTCTTACCGTGATCAATATGTGCGGCTATGGCTATGTTCCTTATCTTATCCTGCTCTTTCATTAATTTCACAAAATCTTTCTCTTTTGCCATCTTAGAATAATCAATCAAGATAAAATTTATTTTTAAAGTTGTTGGTGGAGAATTAATCTTCAAAAATTCTCTTGGCTTGTTCTCGATAAAGATTAGCAAATCTTTCTTCTAATCCTTGAGCAATTAACCATTCTCTATCTGGAAAATCTTGTTGCTCGTTCATTGTTTCTAGATATTCTATAAAACTAAATTGGTCTCCCTTATATTGTCTTAATAAATCTCCAAAAAAGAATTCTCTTCTTATTCCAACATCTAATAGTTTTTTACCTTTGAAAAGTCTTTCATTATTTATTCTATAAACTTCTTCTGCATCTTTTTCTAAAACTATTTCGTTCCATTGACAAAAGCTTCCATATCTTTTCAAGAGGAGAGTTACACAATCTCTTCGAATTTCCCATACTTTGTGTAATTCTTTTTCTCGTTCAAAATCAAGAAGCTCTTCTATTTGCATTAGAATTACCTCGCAGAATCAGCTTGTTTTTCTGCCTCGTTCTTCTTCCTCATAGCAAAACTCTCTCCGTTTTTTTCTGCAGCTAACATAATTTCTTCTGCAAGCCCTTGAGAAATATTTTTCTTCTTGTTAAAGGCTTTATCTGATGCTCCGTGCACGAGATGTTTCAAAGCGAGGTTAACTCTTCTAAGAGGAGAAACATCTACAGCCTGTGGATATCTCGCACCACCATATTCAATGATTGTTACTTCGTCTCTTGGCGCAGAATTTTCTATAGCCCTGACCAAAACCTCGACAGGATTTTTTTGTGTTTTCTTTTCTATTATCTTAAAGGCCCTTAGAACAATATTCATATTTTTGGAATATTTGCCGGTTGCTCTTCCAAGAATAATTTTGTGTTTTTTACCCCGATGTCCTGCGACAGCAATTCGATTCATTAACCTCTCCATAATATTTACTTTTGTCTGCCCAAATTTTTGAACATTTCTTCCATAACTCTTCAGAATAAGTTTTGGTTCAAGATTTATCACAGGACTTAATCCAGGATCTTCTACTTTTATTTCAGAAAAGTCGTATAAATCAAAAACCTTAAAATTCATTGCTTGATTCTTTTGTTCTGGCATCTTATCTCCTTCCTTTCTCAATCTTTCCGCTGACTAATCTATGCAGAGGCTGATCATTTACTTGAAGGACCTTAAACCGAACACCAGGAATGTCTCCTTTCGCTCTTCCTTGTTTT
>CAZMIN010000021.1:0-10040 GCA_964566405.1 Candidatus Woesearchaeota archaeon
ACCAATCTTACAGAGATTAAAGGAGATAAGATGGTTACAGGCATTGTTTTAGATAAGCCTTACAAAAATTCTAACGAACTAAAACTAGACGGGGTTTTTGTCGCTATCGGCCATATAGTCCTTTCTGATTTAGCAAAACCATTAAAAGTTAAACTGAATAAAAAAGGAGAAATAATGATTAATCACATGACGTCCGAAACAAATGTTGCGGGAATTTTTGCGGCAGGAGATGTCACGGACAAACAATTCAAACAATTGATTACTGGTGTTGCAGATGGCTGTACTGCTGCTTATTCTGCATATGAATATATAACTAGGAGCAAGGTTGTAGGTTGTTAACCAAAAATCTTTTATACGCTCTTTCTGATAATCAAACATGACATTAAATTTTGAAAAAGATAAACTTATTGAAGAGCTCAAAAAGAGAAATCCAAAGAAAGTTCTTGTTCAGCTTGCAGAAGGAATAAAAAAAGATGCTCCTGAGATTTCTAAATGGATAGAGGAACTTGGAATAGATGTTATTTTTTCAGGAGAAACTTGTTGGGGTGCTTGTTCTGTTGCTGTTCAGGAAGCAGAAGCTTTGGGGGTTGATTTGATTGTTCATTTTGGACATGCTGAATTCATCAAAATAGATTTCCCTGTTATATATATGGAAGTAAGAGATGAATTAAACTTAAAACCTATCTTAGAGAAATCCCTGAAATCTCTCGAAGAATACCAGGCAATAGGTTTATCATACTCTATACAGCACAGACACGACATAGAAAACATCAAGAAATTTTATGAAGATAACGGAAAGACTGTGACTCTCTCTAAAAAAAGAGGAACAAACGCTTATGAGGGTCATGTCACAGGATGCGATTATAGAGGTCTTAGAGAGATTCAGGAAGAGGTCGATGTCTTTGTCATAATGGGAAACCAGTTTCATTCAATGGGTGCTGTTCTTGCTGTGGAAAAACCAGTTGTATTAATCGATGTATATAACGACGATGTTCGGAGTATGGCGGGGCTCAGAGATAAGATACTCAAACAAAGAGCAATTTCAATCGAAAGGTTAAGAGAGGCAAAGAATGTTGGGATTATTGTTGAGATAAAACCAGGGCAGAAGTTTGGTTCTCCAAAATATCTCTTGGAAAAATTGAGGGCTGCTGGTAAGAATGCGATAGTCATAACCATGAATGAATTAACTCCCGATAAACTCATGAATTTTTATCATATTGATGCCTTTATTGAATTAGCTTGTCCTAGAATCGCACTCGATGACTTTGCAAAATATTCCAAGCCGATTCTTACCATGAAGGAAGCCCTTGTTGCTTTAGGAGAAAGATCCTGGGATGAAATTTTACAAGAAGGTTTTGTTTAAAGATAACCTTTTTATAGCCAATCAACCCTTAATGGATATGCAATATGGAAAATAAAAGACTCGGTGTGATATTTATAATAATAAGTTTGGCGTTTGTGGCATTTTTATTTTACTCTAGTTCCTCGCTTTCAGCAAGAGCAGACACACTCGGATGCAACGTTGGTGAGGGTTGTACTGAGGTTGAAAATTCTATTTCGATTACCAATATAGGTTTTGGGTTTTTTGGATTCATGTTTGCACTTGGATTTTATATTTTATTTTTTAGTAAATCTGAAGAAAGAATTTTAAAAAGATTAGAAGAATATAAAAATGAAAGGACAGAAGAAGAGAAATTTAATTTGATATTAAGGGCCCTTGATTCTTATGAAAAAAAAGTTTTGAAAGCTGTTAAAGAACAAGACGGAATAACTCAAAATACATTGAGATTAAGAACCGATATGTCTAAAGCAAAATTAAGTTATGTTCTCCAGGAATTAGAAAAGAGAAATTTAATTAAAAGAAATCGCAAAGGAAAAACACTGGAAGTTTTCTTAAAAATTTAATAAATTTGTGGCGTATGAACGTTAATATGGCTAAATTTAAGGGAATTGGGGCTTTTTTTGATGTTCGTTCACACCCTAGATATTAAGTATGGTTTTTTCTTAAACTAGAAATGAATAAAATATTGATAATTATTGCAATTGTGCTTGTGGTGGTTTTTTCTGGAATTTATTTATATTCAAACAATAAAAACGTGTCTGGTGAAATTATACAGGATTTAGGACCTCAAACAGGTTCTGATGGAATAAGGGAATTTACGGTGACGGCAAAACAATGGAAATTTGAGCCAAGCACAATAGAAGTAAATCAGGGAGATTTAGTAAGATTAGGTGTTACTAGTATCGATGTTACTCATGGAATATCCATACCTGGCTATGGAATTAATGAACGTCTGTCGCCAGGCCAGACAGTAAACATAGAATTTGTTGCCGACAGAAAAGGAACTTTTCCTTTCGCATGCAGTGTTTCTTGCGGTGTCGGGCACAGTGGAATGGGGGGAAAATTAATAGTAAATTAAAAAACATGTACTTTACAAAAAATTTAATATTATTATAAGGAGGTAAAAATGTCAGAAGGCGAGATAACAATAAAGAAAAAAGACTTGTGGAGGTATTCCACTTTTGTTTTGATTGCAGTAGTAGCAATTTTCGTATTTTTTACACTTACGGGAAATGATTCTGTAACAGGCAACAATCTTGCTCCAACACAACCAACGGCACCTACAGGAAGCGTCAAGGTTCAGATAGAAGATAACGATCCTATCTTAGGAGATCCTGATGCTGGAATTTCGATAGTTGAATTTTCAGATTTTCAGTGTCCTTTCTGTGGAAGGGCGGCTAGTGGTGCATTGACTGACTTCAAGAACAGCGATTACTTCAAGAATGGAGATGTTAATTTGGTGTATAAGCAATTTCCATTGAGTAGCATACATCCTTTTGCTCAAAATGCAGGAGAGGCTTCTTTGTGTGCACAAGATCAGGATAAGTTCTGGGAGTATCACGATATTCTTTTCTTAAACCAAGGTTCTTTAGATGATGCTAGTTTGAAAGCATATGCAGCACAATTAGGACTCAATGCAGGAAAATTCGATAGCTGTTTGGATGGAGATGAAATGAAGTCAGAAGTTTTGAAAGAATCTGCTCAAGCACAAGCTGCAGGAGGAAGGGGAACACCATACTTCGTTATAGTTAATAACGATAATGGAAATACACAGACAGTTTCTGGAGCTGTTCCATGGACAAACTTTGAGGCTGCAATAAGTTCACTTTAAATTTTTATTTTTTATTTATATTATGGGGTTAAATAGTAGGAGATTTCAAAGAATAAAAAGAGCTATTTTAGAAAAACCATATGTTTTCTATTTTATCGGAATATTCTTAGTTTACGTAGCACTTAATCTCTTTATAAATAAAATATATGTTAATCTTTCAATCTTTACTTCATTTGTGCTCTGGTTTAGAATCCCATATTTGCTATTTGGTTTTTTATTGATTCCCGCATTAGCCGCATTAACAATTAATCTTTCTATAATCAAATTTAAAGAAATGAGATATGTTAAAAATAAAAGTAGTGGTGGATTTACTTTTCTAGGAGTGTTTGGAGGAGTTCTCGGGGGTGCCTGCCCTGGTTGTTTTGTTGGTCTTTTCCCTGCTGTCCTTGGATTATTCGGGGTGACTGCTTCTCTGAGCATCCTTCCTTTTTATGGTCTGGAAATCCAGGCAGCTTCTATGGGTTTCTTAGTCGTGGCTGTAATTTTATTAACCAGAGACACAGTATGTAAAATATAAAAATGGCAGAAAAAGCGAGGTGCGAGATTTGTGATAGGAACTTCAAAGATGCAGAAGGATTAGTTATGCATAATTCCGCAAAACACAAGAAATCTGGAAAGAGCGAGAAGAAAAAAATACCGGTTAAGAAAATTAGAAACTGGGGTATTTTTATAATAATTTTCATTCTAATTATATGGGGTGGATTTTCTTTGTTTTCAGGTATAAAAGTGCTTCCCCCTACAGACATGCAAGGGCATGTTGAAGCGAATCCGGCTTCTCATATCTTGAAAGAGCCTATGCCCATTGCAATTCAGAAACACATGTTAGAACATGCTGACGGAACAGGGAGACCAGGGGTTGTGATAAATTACAATTGTGATGATTATAATTGTGGGTTTGATTTGATAGAAAAACTCGAGAATTTCACTTATCAGTATGATTATGTTTATGTTGCTCCCTTTAAGAATATGGATGCGAAAATTGCTCTGACAAAACTAGGAAAAATTGATGTTCTTGAGGATTACGACGAAGCAAGGATAGATTCTTTTATAAATAGTTTTTAATTAAATAAAACATGGTGAAAAAAGAAACGAAAAATAATGAGAATTTGTTTAAGTGTGAGGCGTGCGGGTTTTATTATAAAGATAAAGTATGGGCTGAAAAGTGCGAAGATTTTTGTAATAAATACAAGAGCTGCAGTACGGATATAACTAAACACGCTATTAAACCATGATGTTTGAAAAATTAATCTTACTTCATCACGAAACAGTAATTCTTAATAATCCTGGAATAGAAACTCTTTCTGCTGGATTAGGACCTATAGAACAATATGGGGTGGTCTTAGTCGTATTAATCATCGTGGTAATTGTTTATTTCATCAAAAGGAAAAAGAAAACTTCATAAACTAATTCTAATTACTAAAAATATGAAATTCACTTTTAGGGAAAAGAAGGATTTATTTTATGCAGGTATTATGCTTTCCTTAGCTTTTGCTATTCTTCTTTCAGGAGGATTGAATATTCTTAATTCGGGATTTCTGGTTGTGTTTATGATTGCTTTCTTTACTGCAGGAATCGGTTTTTTGTTTCATGAGTTAATGCATAAATTTGTGGCTCAGGGCTATGGGTTGTTTGCTGAATTTCGTGCTTCTTATAAAATGCTTTGGCTAGCTATTTTATTTTCTTTCTTTGGATTTATTATAGCTGCACCAGGGGCTGTTTATATCAAAGGGAATATCACACGAGAAAAAAATGGGAAAATCTCTTTGGCAGGACCCCTTACTAATCTCGTGCTGGCTTTTGTATTTTTAATTTTAATTTTGCTATTGAAACCTTCTGGAATTCTCAGTGCTTTCTTTGGATTTGGATTGACTATTAATTCTCTGCTGGCGGCATTTAACATGATTCCTACAATCCCTTTTGATGGTCATAAAGTTTTGGCATGGAACAAACCAATTTATTTTATAAGTTTGATTTTAGGAGTCGGTTTATTTATTTTTAGTTGGTTTATTTAAAAGAAAGAGAAAGCTATATAAATAAAAACATTAATTCTAAAACATGGAAAATAAACATGTTGGGTTTTTGGTGCTTGGGATTGCGGCTTTATTGATATTTATAATATTTCTATTTCAGGCGGCATTGAAAGACATCATTGTTGCAAGTTGTGGGGCAGCCCATACAACAGCATGCCCAATGAGTCAAAGCGTAAATCAACAAACATATTTATCTCTAGGTATTGTGGGAATATTGGCTGTTATAGGTTTTGTTCTGATATTCACAAAACCCGAAGAAAGAATAGTTATTAAAAAAGTCAAAGAAAAGAAGAAGAAATTAGATCTAAAAGGATTAGATAAAGATGAAAAGAAAGTTGTTCAGCTTCTAAAAGATGAAAACGGCACGATGTTCCAGGCAACCCTTAAAGAGGGTCTTGATGTTGGAAAAGTCAAACTCACACGCCTCCTTGATAAGCTAGAGGCAAAACAATTGATTGAGAGGAAAAGAAGGGGAATGAATAATATTGTTGTTCTTAAGGATTAGTTCGACTCTCGGCGTGGGCGTAAATATTAAAAAGGATTTGTTCTTTTATTTGAAATGGGATTTAAAGAAAAATACATAAAATTTAATGAAAAATCCTACATAGACTTAATTGTTTACTTAATTGTTTCAATATTAATATTTTACTATAATTGGGAGGCTTTTTACTTAAAATATATTGCAATAATAGTTACAATTCTTGGCTTTACAATTTGGATTACCGGGAGAATTCAACTTGGAGGCTCTTTTCAATTAGATGCAAAAGCTAAGAATTTAGTTACTTCAGGAGTGTATTCCAAAATAAGACATCCAATTTATTTTGGGGGATTTTTAGTTATGATTGGATGGGTATTATACGTGTTTAAAACTAGTTTATTTATTTTCTTATTATTTTTAATTATTCTCTACATAATTTTACAAATTAAGAGAATTAGAAATGAGGAAACGGTTCTAAAAAATAAATATAAGAATAAGTATACGAAATATAAGGAAAAGACTATATTCTAATCACTCCCCCTACTCTCTCGGCGTGGGCGTGTTGTTTCTTAAATAATCTTTCTAAAAATAAAGAGAGAAAGAATTGACGTGATAGATAATTGAACTAAAGGACTTAATCCAATACCAAAAATTACAGGCATTGCTTCTGTATATGCCCACCTTCCTAAATTTAGGTTTATTACTTCTATTAGAATAGCAATAAATGAGCCGAATAAAATAATTAAAAGATAGTCTGAACGATTAGGGCTTTTGACCCAATTTATAGCTTTATTTTTATATGAGATTGCTAAGAATATAATCCCTACAAAAAATAAATCTCCTATGCTAGCTATTAAAAGATGTGGTATTTTTGATATCCCTGTTAAATCATGATACAGTGGAAAATGTGAAAATTCCCAAATTATGCTTATAATCAAAATAATAAATCCCAATAATATAAACTGTGTTTTTTTCATAATTCTCATTTACAAACATAATATTTAAATCTTGATATGAAACTATTACAATAATCCTTATAAATTAAATCCGCTCTTGTTATCTATGAAAAAGGCTGTTCTCGAAAAGGCTAGGGAAGAAGGTGTAGCATTAACTTTTGACGATGTAAGATTAAGGACTGGTTATTCAGAGGTCATGCCTGATGATGTAGATATTGAATCGAGATTTTCTAGAAACATTGGATTAAAGATTCCTATTGTAAGCGCAGCAATGGATACTGTTACCGAACATGGTTTAGCTATAGAACTTGCAAAGCTTGGGGGTATCGGTGTGATTCATAAGAGCCTAAGTATAGATGATCAGGCGTTCCATGTAGCAAGAGTAAAACACAACCTTAATGGATTAATTGAGAAGCCTATATGTGTTTATGAAGACGAAGAAATCTCTTCTGTTCTTTCCAGAAGAGATTCCAAAGGATACGGTTTCCATAGTTTTCCTGTTTTAAATAGAGAGGGAAATTTGGTTGGAATACTCACAAGGAATGATTTTGAATTTTGTGATAACAGTTCATCCTTTGTAAGAGAAATAATGTCTACTGATCTATTGACTGCCCCTAAGCAAACAACCCTTGATGAAGCATATGAATTAATGAAAAAAGAGAAAAAGAAGGTTCTTCCTTTAATTGGTGTATCTGGAGAAATTGAAGGAATGTTTGTTTTTAGTGATGTCAAGAGAATTAAAACAAGAAGTGCAGAAACATATAATGTAGATGATAGGGGTCAATTATATGTTGCTGCTGCGGTAGGGGTTGGTAAAGAATCTCTTGAAAGGGTTGCTGGACTCTTAGAAAAAAACGTTGATGTTGTGGTCATTGATACAGCTCATGGAGATACAAGATCTGTATTGGATACTTTAAAAGAAATAAAGAGAAACTATGGTGGCCTAGATGTTGTTGTGGGAAATATCTCTGTTGGAGATTCTGCAAAAAGGTTGGCAGAGGCCGGAGCAGATGGGATAAAGGTTGGTCAGGGTCCTGGTTCTATTTGTACTACAAGAGTAATTGCAGGAATTGGCCGTCCACAGGTATCGGCTATTTATGATTGTATAAAAGGGATAGAGGGGTATGAGATTCCAATCTGTGCCGATGGTGGTTTAAGAAATTCTGGAGATATTCCAATTGCCATAGGAACAGGAGCACATTCTGTCATGATGGGTAATATGTTAGCAGGAACAGAAGAGTCACCTGGAGAAACTATGTTTATACGAGGCAGTCAATGGAAGGTGTACAGAGGAATGGGTTCTGTTGGAGCCATGATAGCTAGCAGAAGCTCAAGAGAAAGATATTTGCAAGGTGATGGTGGTAAAAACCAGATGATTCCAGAGGGTGTTGAGGGGCTTGTTCCATATAAAGGTCGGCTTGAAGATGTAATACTCCAATATATTGGTGGCTTAAGAAGGGGGATGGGGTATGTTGGTGCTGCTTCAATAGAAGAATTAAGAGAGAAGGGAGAATTTGATAGAATAACTGCTGCCGGTTCTTCTGAATCTCACCCACACGATATAGAAATAACTAAAGAATCACCAAATTATCAGAGAGACCAATAAAATGACATTAGATAAACTATTAGATGGCGTTCAAACTATTGCAGTAATATGCAATCAATGGGGAGACACCGGCAAAGGAAAATTCTCTGATATTTTCTCTTCCCAATGGGCAGATGTTACAGCCAGAGGAACAGGAGGAAACAATGCAGGGCATACAGCAGTAGTTAATGGGAAAGAAAGAATATTTCATTTAATTCCTGCTGGTATAACAAATGATTCAGAGGGGAAGATTACGATTTTGGGAAATGGCATGGTCATTGATTTGGCAGTATTATGTTCAGAATTAGATGATCTTGATAGAGAAGGACAGACCTATAATAATCTTATGATTAGCAGAGATGCGGGTGTTATTATGCCTTATCATATAATCAGAGATAGAGCAAGACATCAGTCTCAGAAGCAGGGAGGAATAGGTTCTACAGGAAGTGGTATAGGGCCTTGTTATACTGATAAAATTGCTCGAAGAGGTGTAATGGTTGGTGATTTACTTCATATAGATAGGCTTGCAAAAAAAATATGGGGGGCCAAAGAGTTCTATCCCGAACAAGAAATTGATAGAGGCGAAATCATGGATCAAATTAAGCCCTATGTAGAAAGAATCAGGCCTTTTGTTAGAGATGCTGTGACAGAAATGCACCAATTTATGAGGGATGGTAAAAAAATCTTGTTGGAGGGTGCCCAGGGATTACTATTGAGTATAGAACATGGAACTTACCCTTATGTAACTTCTTCTGATTGCTCTATTAATGGAACTGCTAGTGGGGTTGGTTTATCTGCCAAACATATAGATCTTCCACTAGGAATTGTTAAATTTCCTTTCATGACAAGGGTTGGGGCAGGGCCTTTCCCAACCGAGTTGGGAGGAAGAGATTCAGAAACATATTGTGCAGATGAGGAACATACCAAATTAAATGAATTAGTTAGATACGGTATAAACCATGATTCAGATAATGGGGGAGTGCAGTATGATTGTAAGGATCCAAAAATAATAGGGATGATAAACTCTGATGATCCTTTTATACAAGGGATTGGAATTAGGCTTGCAGCAGGAGAATATGGGGCAACAACGGGTCGTCCAAGAAGAACTGGGTGGACAGATGCGGTAGCGGTCAAATATGCTGTGGGGATAAATGGCCCCTTATTAGTATTGACCAAACCAGATTCTCTTTCTGGTGTTGATGAATTTAAGTTATGTTTTGGTCATAAAACAGGTTCTAGCTTTAATACGCATTTTTCAAGAGATGAACATGTCTTGAGATCTGTGGTTCCAGATTATAAAACCTATGAGGGATATGGGGATATAAGTTTCGCAAGAAGTTATGATCAATTACCCGAAAGCTTAAGAAATTCTATCCAAGATTTGGAAAAATTTAGTGGTGGGAGTGTTGTTATGGTTTCTGTTGGTCCAGATAGAAAGGAAACAATAGTTAGATAGAAACGGCTAACTAGTTTCTTCAAGCCTCGGCGTGGGCGTAGAATTTATAAAAAATTAGTTAATGAGTAAAACACCTTTCACAATTAGTAGTTCCTTCTGCTCTTGTGGCTAGTAGTGCTAGGCCTTTCTCATCTGCCACCCTGATAACTTCTTTATCCATTATAGATCCTAAAGGAAAAATAATCCCTGTCACACCAGATTCCGCAGCTAATTCCACAACATCTGTGGAAGGCATATAAGCGTCTGAAGCCATGAAAGTTCCTTTTGAACCAAAACTAGGATTTGTTCCATCTCTTCCATTTGCAATTCTTATTGCATCATATGCTGCGTCAATTCTACTCCTCTGCCCAGAACCAATACCA
>CAZMIN010000022.1:0-9916 GCA_964566405.1 Candidatus Woesearchaeota archaeon
ACCGCATGAGAAAAAAGCCAGATGCGTTCAAGATTCTGATTTCTTGTCTGCTTTCTTTAAGAACTCAAGACAAGAACACTGAAAAAGCATCTAAAAGACTCTTCGCTGTCGCAGATACTCCTAAAAAAATACTCAAAATTCCCGATAAAAAATTACAAGAGCTGATATATTCTTCAGGGCACTACAAGAAAAAAGCAAAAACCCTGAAACATGTCTCAAGAGTTATTCTCGAAGAGCACAAGGGTGTTGTTCCAGACACGAGAGAAGAACTTCTAAAAATAAAAGGAATCGGTCCGAAGACTGCGAACATTGTTCTGGCATTTGCATATGGAAAATCGGTCCTTCCTATAGATACACACTGTCATAGAATTCCAAATCGATTGGGATGGATTAAAACAAAGACCCCTGAACAGACAGAAAAAGAACTTGAAAAAATTCTTCCAAAAAAATACTGGAAAGAATTCAATGCTATTTTTGTTCTATTTGGGCAGACAATCTGCCAGCCTATTTCTCCTCATTGCAGCAAGTGTCCTGTGAGAGAATACTGCCCCAGAATAGGGGTCACGAGAAGCAGATAACTTTAAAAACAAATTTCTCTAAAATTTTATATGAAACGTTCAAGCCGTAGATGGAAAAAGAAGAGACAGATGCGTTGGAAATGGCAGCGTAAGAGGTTGAGGAAAGAGAAGCACAAGCGAAAGCTGAGAAGAGCTAGAAGCAAGTAAACTGGTTTTAACCACAATAATGTTTATTAAGTGAATTTGAAATATCTTACCATGGTGAGCGAAATCTGGACAGAGAAATATAGACCCTCAAAATTCAATGAAGTTATCGGTCAGGATAACATAACAAAAAAAGTTGAATCATTGACAAATTCATTAAACATACCTCATTTGTTATTTGCGGGTCCTGCAGGAACAGGAAAATCCACATTAGCCTTAATAGTTGTAAAAGAGCTGTTTGGGGCTAACTGGAAAGAAAATTACTTGGAACTAAACGCTTCTGACGAACGAGGTATCAATATTGTGAGAGACAAAGTAAAGAACTTTGCAAGAACAAAATCACTCGGAAACATTCCCTTCAAGATAATATTCCTAGATGAAGCAGATGCACTCACCCCAGAAGCCCAACAGGCGCTGAGAAGAACCATGGAAAACTATTCTACAACATGCAGGTTCATCCTTTCTTGTAACTATTCCAGCAAAATAATAGACCCTATACAATCCAGGTGTGCAATCTTTAGATTCAAACTCTTAGAAAAAAAAGACATAGAGATTATTATCAGAAAGATAGAAATAGGTGAAAAATTGCAAATAAGCCCTGAAGCCATAGAACCAATATACGAAGGGAGCGAAGGAGACTGCAGAAGATGCATAAACATCCTCCAGTCAACAGCCTCTATTTCCCCGTTAATAACTTTTGAGTTAATCTCGACGGTAATCTCCAGTGCAAAGCCCAAAGATATCAGGACCGTCCTCGATTATGCCCTCTCAGGAGATTTTCAGAAATCAAGAGAAAAACTATTAGACGTCATGCTTAAAGAGGGTATTTCAGGGCAAGATGTCATAAAATCAATCCAAAAAGAAATATGGAATCTCCCTGTAGAACCCGAAATCAAAGTTAAACTAACAGAGAAAACAGGTGAATCAGAATTTAGGATTGTGGAGGGAAGCGACCCTTTCATCCAGCTACAATCTCTTCTTGCGAGTTTTGTATTAGCCGGTTTAGGAAAGTAAAATGAAAAAAAAGCCTGTAATAGGTGTCGGATTTGGGGTGATGCTTTTAAAAGATAGAAAAATTCTCCTGGGAAAAAGACATGAAGATCCTAAGAAAGCAGATTCAGAGCTTCATGGAGAGGGAACATGGACAATGCCTGGAGGGAAATTAGAGTATCAAGAAGAAATCGAAGAGGGTGCAAGAAGAGAGGTAAAAGAGGAAACAGGAATAACTTTAAATCAAGCACGAGTAATTTGTGTTAATGCTGACAAGAATGAATACACCCACTTCATAACATTTGGGTTAGTCTCAGAAGATTTCGAAGGAGAGGCACAAGTTTTAGAACCAGACGAAATTACCGAGTGGAGATGGTTTAAATCCCACGAACTACCAGAAAACATTTTCCCTGCAAGCAAGAAAGTACTTAAAAATTTTAAAGCTAAGAAATTTTACATAAAATGAATTCCGAAAACATAGAGGTAGAAATTAGAAGTTTTATAGAAAAAGAAGATTATGAGAGATTATTAAAATTTTTCAGAGAAAATTCAGAATTAGTTAAAGAAGATTTCCAAGAAACTCTTTATTTTGATTGTGAACAGGATTTAAGGATTCAAAAAAATAATCTTGGAGCAAAAATTTGGTTAAAAAAAGGTAAAATTCATGATGAAGCTCGTGAAGAACTAGAGGTTAAAATAAATAGAGAAGATTTTGAAAAAATCAAAAATATTTTCTTATCTATGGGATTAAATATAGAAATAAAATGGTTAAGAGACAGAAAACAATTTAATTGGGACGGAATAAAGGTCTGTCTTGATTATACTAAAGGGTATGGATATATAATTGAACTAGAAAAGATAACAAATGAATTAGAACAAGAGAAAGTTTTAGAAGAGTTAAAACAAAAATTAAGAGAGTTAAATATTCTTCTAACTCCTAGAGAAAAATTCGAAGAGAAATTTGATTATTACAAAAGAAATTGGAAAAATTTAATTTAAAATGCAATGGACAGAAAAATACAGACCAAAATATTTTATAGATATCAGAGGACAAGAGCTGGCTGTTGAGAAAATAAAGGGGTTTCTAAGAAATTTTGGAAAAAAAGAGAAAGCCATAATTCTTTACGGCCCTCCTGGAACAGGGAAGACAGCCCTGGCACATGCAACTGCAAAAGAAACAAACTCTGAGATATTTGAATTAAATGCTTCTGATTTAAGAAATAGAATAAAATTGGACGCAATTCTAAAACCTGCAGCAGAGCAGAAATCTCTGACAAAGAAAGGAAAGATAATTCTAATAGACGAAGTAGATGGTATCTCTGTGGTTGATAGGGGAGGCATATCAGAACTCTTGTCTCTAATAGAAGTTTCTGCACACCCTATGATAATTACTGCAAACGACATATGGAATAAAAAATTTACTCCTTTGAGAAAAAAATCAGAAATGGTTCAGTTAAAAGAAATTGGTTACAATACCATAAAAGATGTCTTAATAAGAATTTTAAGAAAAGAAAATAAATCCATGGAGGGTGATGTCCTAACAAACATTGCAATTAAGGCTAAGGGGGATTTAAGAGCTGCGATAAATGATTTACAAACAGCATCTGGAATGAAAGATCCTTCTCAGATACTCGTTGATGAAAGAGAAAAAGAAACAGACATATTCAATGCATTGAGATTAGTATTCAAGGGAAAACCAACAAACAGCCATCTTAGGATTTTTGATTCTGTCAAGATGCCTCTGGATGAAATAATACTCTGGGTCGAAGAAAACATTCCTGCAGAATATCAAGGGGAAGAACTCGCAAAAGCCTATGATGCCCTGAGTAAGGTAGATATTTTCAAGAGAAGAATATACAGGCAACAGTACTGGAGATTTTTGGTTTATGAGAATGCTCTCCTGAGTTATGGAATAGCTAGTGCAAAAAAAGGTGTAAAAACAGGATTTACGAGTTATAAAAAGCCAACAAGAATCCTGAAAATCTGGCTCAACAATAGGAGGATAGAAAAAAAGAAATCCATAGCTAGGAAATATGCAAAATATGTTCATGTGGGAGAAAAACGAGCACTCAAGGAATTTCCCATGATAAAACGATTTCTTTTAGAACCAGACATACAGAAAGAACTCAGACTCTCGGAAGACGAGATTGGATATTTAAACAAACCAAAAGATTAAAAATCTGATTCTCTATTTTTAATAATGCCTTATGATATCGTAACAGGAAGAAACGAAGCCGATAAAAAGAGTTTTGGAGATAGGGGGCTTATTTCTCTTGGGAAAGGTTATGTAAAAATGGGTCAATATACTTCTCTGAGTAATAAGATTCTCATGGATGTTGCTAGGAGTCACGTCATTCTCGTGGCTGGAAAGCGTGGTTCTGGAAAATCATATACTTTAGGTGTAATAGCAGAGGAACTTTCCAATCTCCCCCCTGAGACGAGCCAGAACATAGCATCACTGATATTCGACACAATGGGAATCTATTGGACCATGAAATTCAAAAATGAAAAAGACAAAGAACTCCTGCAAGAATGGGGTCTAAAACCAAAGAATCTTCCCATAAAAGTTTTTGTTCCTTTTGGCCATTATGACAAATATCTAGAAAAAGGGATTCCCGTGGATGAAAGATTTGCTCTAGATGTGACAGAACTAAATCCAGAAGATTGGATTTTAACTTTTGGCCTTGACCTGATACATCCTATCTCTGTGTTAATTCAAAGAACCCTAACTAGACTAAGAGACGAAGGTGATTTCGATATCGGGGAAATAATATCTAATTTGGAAAGAGATGAAAAAAACCCCAGAGAAATTAAGAACGCTGCAATAGGATTGTTCGAAGCTGCGAACACATGGGGGGTTTTTGCGAAAAAGGGTGAAGAGACAACACAGGTTAAAGACCTGATAACAGAAGGAACAACTTCTATTCTGGATTTGAGCGTCTACAATGCTGTTGGGGCATTTAACGTAAGAGCACTTGTAATTAGCTTAATATCCAAAAAGATTTTCAACCAGAGAATGGCTTCTAGAAAAAAAGAAGAAGTAGATGCTGTTTCTCGCGGTCTTGATTTTTTATCAGGCATGGAGAAGAAAGAAGATCCTTTGGTTTGGATATTCATAGACGAAGCCCATGAATTTCTTCCGCTAGACAAAAAAACAATTGCGACAGATGCTTTGATTCAATTGTTGAGGGAAGGAAGACAGCCGGGAATCTCCCTCGTCTTGGCAACCCAACAGCCAGGGCAGATTCACAGAGACGTCATGACCCAATCAGATACAGTTATTGCCCACAGAGTCACGTCTAAACCAGATCTAGAGGCACTCAACTACATAATGCAGAGTTATCTCCTGGAAAAGCATAAAGAAATACATGGATGACCTGCCTGCTCTAAAAGGCTCTGCGATAATCCTCGATGATAATTCAGAGAGAATTTACCCTATGAGAATAAGGCCAAGATTCACCTGGCATGGTGGAGAAGCCCCGACAGCTATCAAAGCCGAGAAGAAATTATAATCATCTTATATCAAATCTCATTCCGTTTTCTTGTATATAAAAACCAAGTCGCTTATAAAATGGAACATTTTTATCACTGCAATCCAGGATTACCTTATAACATCCAAAAATTCCGGATTCGTCAAGAGCTCTCTTAACTAGAGAACTTCCAACACCCCTTCCCTCATAACCTTTTCTAACTGCAACATCTTCTATGTGACCCACTTTTCCTCCTCCATGAATGAACTTTTGCTCTACCAACAATGTCGTCGTTCCAATAATATTTCCATCAGAAGTTTTCGCAACATAAATATGTGTATTTTGTAGTTTTATTTTAGAAAGTATTTCTTTTGCATAATCAAGAGTCAAATTTTCAGTCGGACTCAGATTCCCAAGAGATAACGAAAAACCTTCTAAATCCCTCTCTAAATCATCTCCCACTAACTCTGAAACAGAATAATCTAAACGCATAAATAAAATTAGCATATGGTGTTTAAAAGGTTTATGAAATGATAAACTATAGAACCCTAAAATCAACCCTAACCCGGATTTTATAAGGTGCAATTTCTCCTGCAGATTTTACCCCTAGAATTTTAATCTTCTTCCCGTATTTTTTGGCTTCTGATTTTATCCCATCAACAATCTTCTTAGTCTCTTCTTGCTTACAGAAATCATAATAATATATTCTAGTTTTCTTCTTACTCAACATAAATGCCTCTCGCAAAAAACTATCTTTCAACTGAGGCCTCGGCATGACAATAACATCGAATTTCTCATTAAGTTTTTTAACGACTTTCTTTATATCCCCCGGAACAATTTCTACCCTCTTCTTTAATTTATTTAACTCAACGTTTAATTTGGCATATTTGTTTGCCTCTTTATTTATCTCAACAGAAACAACCCTTCCTGCCTTTGAATTTTTTGCAATAACCACAGAATAAGGAGCAACACCTGCAAACATCACCAAGACATTCTCTCCTTTTCTCACCACCTTTGAAATCTCTTTCCTCTCGTTGCCTAATCGGGGGGAAAAATAAGTCGTATCAATGTTAAATCTAAAAACACAGCCATTCTCCTTATACAAGGCTTCCTTGGTTTTCTCTCCCATGATATAACGAGTCTGCATTTTCCTCAGCCTGCCTTTGAACTTTCCTGTCTTCTCCAGAACAGTGGTAATCGGTTTATTTTCCTTTAAAAATTTCTCTGCAAACTTTTTCTTATCCTTTGCCTTGGCATCCTTAGAAAATTTCATAACAACTATATTTCCAAAAACATCGTATCCTTTAGGTTTCATGAAATATACACTCAGGAATATAATTTAAACCTTGTGGGAAGATTTATAAAAATAGTTTTCTTAAATAAAACATGGGAAGGTGGTTAGTTTTATTATTTCTTATAGGAGCAGCGCTAATCGGTCTTGGATTAACAGATTATATCCCGGAAGATATGAATCTATATGCGCTCGGTGGCGGTGGAGTCTTAATCCTGCTTGTTCTGATATTTTGGTGGTTGGGCAGAAGAAAAAGGAAGGCTATGCAACAAAGTCCTAAATTCGTACCAAAAGGAGTAGGGATGAAAGCAATGCCAGGCACAAATGAAGAGCTTAGAAGAGAATATGGAAGAAAGAAAAAAATAGAAGCAGAAACAAAAAAAAGAAGGCGCTTAACCACGAATCAAATGAGGGAATTAGATAGGGTTGGAAAATTAAGGGAGGCTTCATAAACTATTTCTCAATTATAAGAAAGTTTATAAAAATAGTTTTCTTAACAGAAATATGAAAAAGAGGAGCATCTCGATAATATCTCTCATAACTTTATTCTCAATTAACTTGATAAGTGCCCAATTTTCTTCAGGATATAACAGATTTTCTCTACCAGATCTTTTAAGAAATATAGACCCTCAAACAATGATTTTAGGAGCATTATTTCTATTGGCATTTACTCTAATTTATTATGCCCTATCAAGAGTTTTCAAGGATTCCTACGGACAACCAAACAAAACAATGGCAGGGATAATTGCATTCATAATTTCTGCACTAATAATCTACGGCATAAATCAATATGGATTTGACATAGAGGGCTTATTTTATGGAATCGGATTATCGTCCGGTATTCTTTATCTAATTCTTCCCATAATTTTAACCGCCGGGGCAATTTTCCTTATTTGGAAGTTTAAACAATATTCATTCTTAATCATAGGATTATTACTAATATTATTAACCTTATTCACAGATATTTTTTACGAACAAGGTCTTGTTTTAATAATCGGCGTTATCATGCTTTTAATAGGGCTCATATGGTGGTGGAAGAGAAGAGGTCGTGAAAATACTAGAGATTACTCCGGAGAAGATATAAGACAGCAACAAAGGCGGGAAAGACAAGCCTATGAAGAAGACCCTAGAAGAAGAAGTGCAACCGAACCTACAGCGCCCACAAGTGGTGGTGGACGTCTAAGAGGTGTTAATAGAATGGATCTTGCAAGAAAATTAGGGATTCCAAAATTACAAAAAGAAGAAACTAAATTATCCCAAGAATATCAAATAGGACTTCAAACTGCATTAGGATTAAACAAAAAAGCCACCAGTCTAGGATGGACAAAGGCAGGATCTAAACCAAGGGCAGGAGAAACACCAGAACAAACTAAAAGAAGAGCAAAAGAAGCAAATGATACTTACAAAATGTGGTACAGGCAATATTCAAGAAATATACAATTAGAAAAACAGATTAGAAAAATTCAGGAGAGAATTGCTCATCTCAAAAAAAGATTAGGCTAAACCTAAATAAGAATTAAGAACGATAAAGTAGAGAAATATTTATAAACTAAAAAAGTTTATTGTATTACATGAGCAAAGGAAGAGGGTATAAAAGAAAAAAGGTTGCTGTGACCTTTCTCGGAATTTTTTTAGCTGTATTTGCCCTTGGATTTATTTTAAATTTTGTAAATATAAATCAGAATCAGGCCCCCCCTATAACAGGCCAGCCTTTTCTAGATTGGGAAAATGATATTATTTTACCCTGGCAAGAAGGTTCTTTGGATTTGGTAGTTGCAAGATGGGCGTTCTTTATTCTAGGAATTATTTTTCTTTATGCTTTATTAGGTCTTTTAGGTGATATAAACCCAATTATAAGATTTGTTGCAGGAACAATCCTCGCCTTTTTATTCACAGGCTACATAGTTCCAGGAGATTTACTTGCCTTAATGACTACCTATAGTGCTGCAGGAATAGCCCTAATTGCCATAATACCCCCTTTCATTCTTATGTTACTCACGGCATCTATGTTAACCCAAGAAAGAATGGGTGCCGGTTCTGCCATACTACAAAGGCTTTTGTGGGGAGTTTATTTTTTAGTTATGGTTTATATGGTATTTAGATTCTGGGGAACAAGCCCGGGGGGAGTTGAGGTTAGCAATCCAATAATGATAATTTTATTAATAGTAACATTTATTGCTTTTGCCTCATTTATCTGGAATAAGTTTTATCTAAAAGTTGTTGCCAATACATTAAAAAATGCCTATAATATTGTAGGACCAGTAATGGCAAAAAAATGGAGAGAGGGAAAAGTGAGAAGAAAGGAAAGGGCAGAAAGAAATAGGAATAAAATGGCAAAAGACATGGATGAGGGTGTAGGTGGAGGGGATGATTAATCCTAAAAAATCCCTAAACCCACTCACCTAAACCCTTCTGTTTCTTCTTATCTTCAAAACCCCTCAACTTATCCAGCTGCTTATCGACTCTTTCCTCTGAAAAATCGTGTTCTTCGACCAGAATTTTTTTTATCTTTTCTTCATCGAGTTTTTCAAAATCAAAATCAACATTAATCACACTTGGCTTATGGAAGAGTTCAAAAATCTCCTGCCAATCGAATCTGTCTTCTTCGGGGAGACTCATCATCTGCTCTTCTATGCTCTTGAAAATTAAAACAGGTTGCTTGTAAATCTTGACTATCTGAAGTGCTCTCTTCTGCCCTATGCCGGGAATTCCTTTTGGGTTGTAATCTGTCCCTACAAGAATTCCAAGACATATCAGCTGGTCTAGATTTATTTCCAAAGAATTCAGAACCTTTTCCAGCTCTATTAATTCTGGCTTTGTTTCAACCCATCCTGAAAAAGTCTTTCTCTTTCGGGCAAGAGCTAGATTTCTAACAAGTCTGGGAGCACCAAACAACAGGGTATCGTAATCCTGACTAACACTCGAATAAACGTCTGATTTTATTTTAGAGAGATACGCTGCTTCTGCTTCTCCTTCCCCTGGAGCCTGAACAACAAATATCCCCATTGCCTCCAGAAGTTCTTTACTCTCTTTGATCATCTCTTCATCCAGCCGTATCATTTGGCTTCCATACCTCCTCATTGCCTCAAAATCTTCTTCTTGTTTTGCTTCCTCATATCTTCCCTTTGCAATATCCCTTCCCTTTTCTCTTATTGCATGAGTGCCTGCCTTAAGTTTTGGAGGTTCTCCGTCAAAAACATAGACTAATTTTATTCCTTCTGCGAGCAGATTAATGTTTCTGTAGAAAATTCCAGAGAGATGACTAGTCACTCTTTTCTTATTATCCATTAGAGGGGTTGAATCTGGCTGTCTTATTGTGGAAAGAAACTGGTAGAGCATATTATATGCATCTACACAAACGAGCTTTCCATTTAACTCAGATATTTCTATTTCCTTACGCGGAATTATCTCACGAATATTTAATCCCATCCTATATTATAATA
>CAZMIN010000023.1:0-9788 GCA_964566405.1 Candidatus Woesearchaeota archaeon
GGAACCATTATCTGAAGTAGGTATGGGTGTTAATGCAGTTGTTCCACATCTACCAAAAAATGTTTTTGCAACTGTTGGTCTTTTACCTTTATGGATTGGTAATGATGGAAAATCTGTGGGGGATAAAGCAATGGCACAATATTTTGTAAGTGCTGATTTACCGTTAGGGTTAAATCTCTCTAGCTTTGGAGATCTGGACATTCTTGCAGATGGGGGACCACAATGGGATTATGGAGAAGTTAAATTACAAAGAAACTTTGGTCCTGTGTTTGTAGGATATAATCCTGTTTTACTCAATGACGGAGATGCTAGTCCAAGACTAGAACATAGAGGAATTATAGGAGTAAATTTCTAAAATGACAGAAAATTTAATATTGATAGAACCCACAGGAAAAAAACACAATCTGGGGGATTTAATGGAAAGAACAGGAGAAAAGACCCTAAGTATAGGAAGAGTTGGGGGTGGATGCTTAATAGAGTTAGGTGATGGTTTATCTATCGGAGGAGGAAGAAAAACACAAGCAAGGAGAATTTCAGCGGAAGAAGATCCCATAGAAACATCAGTTAAACAAATCTCAAATCATCACATCAATGTAAGATATGATAATGGATTTTGCGGGCGGGGATATTATATTCTTGATGTTGGATCAACAAATGGAACCCGACTTAATGGAAGACCTGTTATAGATTGGACATTCCTCGAAGGTGGAGATGAACTGTGTTTGGGAAAATATCCTGTCAAAATTGAGGAAGTTAGGGAATAAGTAACCCAGTAATACTCATATCCTTTATCTGTTTTTTATTCTTAATTTTCCAATCATCCAGAAATTTCTTTAGACTAGGAATTTTCTTTTGTATTGTGTAGATTTTTCCTTTTTTAGTAAACGTCTTTTTGTATTTTTTCTTGAATTTTTTGACGTGTTCTTTTTGAGACGCCATAGGGCCTTTTATCAAGAGTTCTTTTTTCTTTTTAACCACAAAGAAATATCTCGCAGATTTTTTATCGTTATATTCAAAACCTTTCCCCCTCATTTCAAAGAATTTTTCAATCTCGTGCGCGAGGTGATTGTGGAATTTCCCAAGCTTGCTTCCTGCAACATCTCCTTCTTGTTTATTTGTTTTCGCCTCCAGCAAGGCAAATTCATATTTTTTTCTTTTTGCATCTTTTTTAATCTTTTCAAGATTTATCTCTTTTGTTTCAAATGCCTTTATAGATGGGTTTTTCAGAAAATCTCTACAGGCTTTCTGGAATTTCCCGAAGGTTTCCTCTGAAAGTGCTGCCAGTGCATTTCGTTGTTTAAATGTAGGGTCAACCAATATTATTGGGGAATTAAGTTTTGAAGCATTTATATCCATTAACACATGCTGTTTGTTTTTGTAGTGTTTCTCAATATCTATTACCTCCTTACCTTTGATTTTAGTCATCGCCCTAATAAAACCAAGAAAACTTTTGTATTTGTAAACTAAAAGCTCTAGGGCATACCCTGAAAATCCATTAATGTAAGATTCTGCACCATAGCAATTATTTGCATGACAAAAAGCTTTCGCAAGCCTTATGTCGTCCATTATTTTAGATTTCTTAATCTTTCGTTTTATATAATGAACATGGGAATAAGAGCGATCTGTTATGTTCTCTATATCTCCCAAACTCTTAATTTTTCTTACAGGAACAACTTCAAAGACCAACCATTTAGATATCTTTATTCTGAAATAATCTCTAGATCCATGAATAACAACAACTCTTCCAACACCTTTAAGAAGTTTTTTAGTTAATCTGGAAAGTTCATCATTTTTATATTTCTTATCAAATCTTACAAATATGTCGATATCATAGAAATTCCTTTTTATCATGGTGCCTTTTGCATAACTTCCACCTACAAAAACATCAAGATTTAATTTGGATTTTTTAACGCTCTTCTGTAATTTCTCTAGAAAAGTCTTTAGGGAATCACCGATAAACTTGAGCTCTTTTTCAGAGGGTTCTATATTTTTAAATACCTCTTTTAGAATAGAATTAATGTTTCTTTTTTTCATTAGGATTTTTTATTTCTTTTATGTCTTTTACATTCATCCTTAACGTTGAAGCTAAATCGATTATATATTTTCCTTCTTCTAGTTTATAGATTAATGGCCTATCTCTCCTGAATATCTTAGAGAGGTCTAGTTCAAACTTACCTTCTCCTATAGACCTGACAGATTCTATGTCCAAAATAACAGGTGCCTGCTCGTCTGTTATCCCTGCCATCTCCCGAATGTCTTTTTCTACCTGCTTCTTCTCTTCTTCTGGAATAACTATTAATTCTTCTCTTACTTTCTTCATCTGCTCATCCTTGATATAAAAGAAAAAGCGACCTTTGCAGTCATTACATCCTTCTAGTAATTCTCTGCTGCCTGCAGGAATAATTCTAGAGCATTTCACGCATTGGTGTGGCATTATTAAAGAAAAAGTTCTGGATTAATAAATTTAATGCTTTTTATAATCAAAAGATAAAAGATTGTACTCTTCTGTATCATAGACACAAATTCCCTGTTTATGCCATAAAACAAATTCTTTTATTCCAGCATCTAAAGCTAATTTACTGCAATGTGTACAATAGGGTTTACCGACCTTTGATATCTTATTTTCTTTATTAAGACGGATAAAATATATTCTTGAATCTTTAATTTCTCCAGGATTATTTTTTAAAGCATCCATTATTGCTCTTTGCTCTGCATGAACACAACATGTTTTATCTGCTATTTTTTTATGATACGAATCTTTTTTCAATAAACATTTTCTTTGAGATTCAAGATTATTTGGAGGGGAATTAAATCCTTTTCCAATAATTTTTCTATTTTTGATAATCAAAGAACCACATTTTGCCCTTAAACAGGTGGATTTTAATGCTTCTTTAACAGATTTAGCAAAATAAATTTTTATATCATCACCTTCTTTTTTAGAGGGAATTTTCATTGATATAAAAACTAAATACTCTTTAAAGATTTATTTAACTACCCTAACAAGAGTTCTATCTTTTTTGGATTTCTCTTTATCTCTTTTACTATAGTCGCAGGACCTATAATCGTGACAGCACCGAGATCTTCCCCTGCAATACTGTTTGCTATATTTCTCTTAATCCTGCCAAAAAATCCACTCCCCCTACTTCCATTTCCAGAGATTACTGCGAGTTCTATGCCTTTGAAATTTTTGACATGCCCTATCATTGCCATCGTGTCTTCTATGAGCCTTGTTTCTTCTCCAGCCTCTAATTTTCCTTGAAGTATGAGGATATTATTTCCTAACACAATACCCAATATCTTCCGAATTCTCTTAGAACTATCAAGACCCCTCATCTCAGAATAGGGAAGAAACTGAATAGAAAACCCCTTTAGCCTCCCTAATTTATTTTTCACCATCTTTTCTATTATATATATTGTAAAATATACTTTTTAACTTTTACTTAAACTTTTTTTGATAATTTGAAGATAGATTCGTAAAATTCCTCTAAATTCTTTCCTTGTTTTGCGCTTATTCCCACCACATCATATTCTGGAAATGCGGCCTCGACCTTCTTCACACTCGATCTCTTCAGATCTATTTTATTGGCAACTATCAGGACAGGAATTTTTCTTGCAACCAGATTTCCGATAATCGTGATATTTACCTGGTTGTAGGGGTTCTGTGTAGAATCCAGGACAATCACAACAATATCCATATCATCCAGCCATTTTATACTCTCAATGACCCCTTGTGTAGCTTCTTTTGCCCTTATTTTAGCCTCTTTTCTCTTCACCTTGTATTTCAGAAAATCTTCATAATCTATCTTTGTCGCAATTCCAGGGGTATCTACCATTTTGAATGTCATATTCTTTCCTTTGTAACTTATCTCAACCTTTTCCTTGAATTGAACAGATCTTGTTTCGTGAGGTACTTTACTCACCTTTCCCATTTCCTCACCCGTGAAATCCTTGCATATTCTGTTCGCCAGACTTGTTTTTCCAGCATTTGGAGGTCCGTAGAAACCCAGTTTTATATCTTCCTTACGCTTGAAAATATTTGCGAATATGCTCTTAAAGAAATCCCTAAAAATTTTTATCACCATATTAAAATTTATCAACGGGCTTTATTAAAGTTTTGTGTGATTATCTGCTATATTTCTCAGACTCATCTTTCTTCTTTATCTTTTCCAAGATGTTTGACACAGGAACCTCAAACATTCCCGTCATTTTTCCAACATATTTTCTCATGACATATCTGACTTTTTCAGAGCTCCAGCCTGATCTCCTGAGGTTGCTTGCAATTTCCCCCCTCTTTAAACCCCTTTTCTTAGCATTATTTACATATGTAACCATATTATAGAGCTCTGTTCGATTCCCGAATAAGTGAGTTTCATACTTTTTCTTATACCATTGTTGTAGAACAATATATATTATGAGCCCCGCAAGAGCGAGAAATACAATAATCAGAACAAATACATTCCATTTAGGTACATCATCTTCGTCCTCTGTTGTGATGTCATCACTTATAGATAATCTGCTGATAGGTGGGGAAACAAAAGCAGGAAGATTTACAAAATCGACATTTTCTGTTGTGAAGAATTTTATAGTAATTGGAAAATTATCCAGATTTATATAAACAAATCCTGATTCTTCTTTTTCCAGATAACTCTTATCAAATGAAAGGCCATCCAAATCTTCTATTATCAGATATGAGTTTGCTCCTGCGTCCCCCACCTCCTCTAAGGTCAATTCAAAAACTCTTAGGATGGGCTTCAGCGATGATTCATATTCTGCGGAAAATTCATTAAAATTTATTTTTGTTTCTATATTTTCATGATTCCAAATCAAGATAGAATCTACATAGTTATCTTCTTTGCCCGCTTCAATACTCCCCCCACCGATAATCTGCAAAACATCTACATCTATGTTGTTTTCTTCAGGAAAAAAGGAGATAGAGCTAGCACTCTTGCCTCTTGCAATAGATTTGGCCACGTTCAAATTTAATAATCTGGTCAGAAGAGAATTGTATTCTTCCTCAGAACCGGCTACCCCATAATCTGTTTCAATATCTTCTAATTCTTCTTCTAGAAAATCAATATTTAGTACAGAATTCAGGCTGCTCCGGGAGAAAAGATTTTGTTCCAAGATTTGGGTCTTCACATTTTCAACATCGTTCTGCATTTTTTTTAAGGTATTGTTTATTATTTCGTTAGGCAAACCAACTTTTATTTGAAATGTTCTGGAAGCAGAGAGCCCTTCAGAGTCTGTAACATCTATGGTCAATGTATAATTTCCTGTGGATGAATATGTGTGTGTTGTATTGTTCTTACTTGTTCTGGCTGTACCATTATCTCCAAAATCCCAATCATAGGATGTTATTTCCGAAGAAGAATCTATGCCTACCACAAATTGTGTGGGATATGCAGAAGCTGTTACAGTCGGCCTTACAAATTCAATGATAGGGATATATTCCACAGAGATTTCTTCTGAAAAAACCTCTGCGCCTTCAAAATTAAGGGAAAACACATAATCTCCAAGGTTGTTGGGAACAGAGAAGTTTCCATTATCCAAATAGAGTTTTTGATAATTTGAATCAATTATCGCAGGAGTTCCTGTTAAATCATAAAATTTTCTCTCTATTACGAGTCCGCCCTCTTTCTGATATTCTACAATTAGGTTTTCTATTGTGATAGCCTGATTCTCTTGTGATAAGAATCTTATGGGAACAACACACTCGTTAGTACAGTCCAAATCAACCCCATACCTCTCCTGGAGATAATCTTGAACCAAGACATTTAATGTCTCCCCATAAGGCAGAGAATTAGTTATTTCCAGGGTTCCTATCGAGTCAAACTTTTTTCTCTGGACAAATATTTCGTAAGCACTGGGGGTGTTTGAAGAAAAGGAAGGGATTCCATAGAGACCACAGCCTTCAGAAGGATTTAAATTTCCTCTTACCTCGTATTCTATACCGTCGGAAGAATATACACAGACATAATAATCTTCTTTATCCGTGACTACATAATCTATCTCACAGGAAACCTCTCCACCACTGCTGGTTGTCTGAGGAAGCTCGCAGGTTCCGACGCTGAGCCCGTCATTCTTATATAATTCCATTGTTAAAGTTTCTGAAGAACCACTGACATTTTTAATCCAGGCACCCACCAGCAATCCAGGGGATTCCAGAAGCTCTATCTTCTGACAATAAGGGACAGTGCTGAGGCGGTATTCTTCAATGCTCTTACTACCGTCAAAACATCCATAATCCTTGGTAGAACAAACATCTACAGAAGTCTTGTTGTTCTGAGCCTCAATACTTTCATCATCTAGGAAATCTATCTTTAATTGATTAGGGCAAGATGGGGGTGCATCACTCTGGACATCAAAACTTATAGAATTTACATTAACCACATTTCCTGTAAATTTAAGTCCGAAGATTTTAGAATCTCCTTCATCTAAATTAAAATTCTTAATGATATTCTCGTTGCTCGCACCATAGTCTGTCAGACAATCTAAGGGGTTACATGTATAATCGTAATCAGAATTTTCATTCAGAAGATCCATCAATCTCACAGAATCGTCTGAATATTCAAAAAGAGAATCCGAAGCAGCATCTGCAAAACTCATATTTACCCAACCTCTGATATAATCTCCTTTTCCGTAGATTTTTTCAATAGAATAGCCCTCATCACCTATATTAAATCCCGCAGAAGCTAGACTTACAAATAATACCAATGCAAAAACAATAGCTAAATACTTCGACGATATCACCATCTTAATTTTTAATAAATAGTCATCAGTATTTATAAATATTCCTTGTCAGAAATTAAATTATTTCTTTTTTCTATTTTTTCCAGAGCCAGAACCCCATAAGACATAAATCAAGGCAATTATTATTAAGGCAACTATGAAATTATAGGCTCCGAAGAAAGGCAATGGAATCTGCGCAGGACATTCGATTGTTCTGGAACCATCTATACATTCACCAAAAAGATTCTCCGGGTCGTTTTGTTCTACCTCGTTTCCCACAGCCCATGTCCAGTTAGCTGTCCAAGCGAAAGTCAAGAAACCATCGTTACAATTATCACCGGTATTTTGGCTATAGGTGCATTCCCCTATCTCCGCACCTCCTGCAAATCCTGTCCAGGTAGCATTACAACTACTACTCGTGCCAATCCAGGAGCACGCACACATCTTGTTAGGGTCATCACAATTAACATTATTACCAACGCTAAAATCAGCCACGTTACAACCATCAAGGTTACAATCCACCTGATTACCATAATCACTACAAATTACTATACTATCACACGGACCATCATCATCAATGAAATATTCTGTAACGTGTAATTCATCTGCACTAGCCTTCCCACTATTTATGCTATCACTAGTAGTATTTGCCTTAAAGTAATATTCCGGGTCTCCTTGTAAGAACCCGTCATCAATCCATTCAGCTGTCCAGGTTCCTGTTGCAGTTGTTCCACTGAAAGTAACGTCTATTGGTTGAATAGTTGCAAGATCATCTGTAGGATCGTCTTCCCATACTTCGAAAGAAACAGTTTCTCCATTACAACCATCTCCCTCAACAATTAACTCAACATCTGTTCCCTCCACAACCTCTAAGTCTCCGCTAGGAGTGTTCCAATATGCATTTGTAAGAGAACAAGAAACGGGAGCAATAGTACAACAGATATCTATACCATAACCAGCACTATTTGAGAGGTGTGCATTTGTAGAAGAAGATAAACTCACAACAAGAAATTCACCCGCCCCACATCCACCAACTCTTTCAACACAACTTAAACCTTCATAACAGATTTCTGTAGCGTAATTATTCTGTCCAGGGCCTTCTGCATGGGCATTTGTATCAGAAGAAAGTCTTACAATTTGGTTATCCCCTGTACAGGTCCTATCCCCACTTCCAACCTCACCAAAAATAGAACTGTGGCTTATTCCAAATTGATAGCTTCCCCCTCCATTTATGATTTCTCCATGAGCATTAGTTGCAGAAGACAATCTTAAAATAATATCTCCTTCTACCGTACAGTCTCCACTAATACATATATCTCCTGAAAGGCACTCAGAATCATCGAAACAAGTCATTGGGGGAGGGGGCTGGGAAATTGCAGTAGAGGCATTAAAAAGAATTATCACAGTTGTTATTACAAGGATAGAAAATCCCTTAATAAAATCAAACCTTTTAGACCTCATTTTATATGTTATTTAGTAAAACTTATTTTATAAATATTCTTATCTTTCGGGAATAATTCTCTAGAAATACTTAATTTTAAATATCTAGCATAAGTTTCTTAAACTTCTGTTCACCTTCTCTTCCATGAAAAAGAGTAAGCAAATAAATAATTTTGCGCTGGATCCTGATAAAAAAACCCTCGGGCAGTTCAAGGCATGTTACTCAGAGCCATATGTTGTAAAGGCCGCCCTAATGCCTGACGCACATGTCGGTTATGTTGCCCCGATTGGAGCTGTCCTGGCAACAAAAGGTTATGTTGTTCCTTCCTGGGTCGGATATGATATTGGATGTGGAATGACTGCTGCAAAACTTCCGAAAAATACTCTAAAAGACTTAAGGAAAAAATCTTTCCTCATCTATAGAGGGGTAAGGAAACGCATCCCGATGGGGCTTGGTAGAATCCATAAAACCGAAAAAAAGATAACAACAGAGACGAAAAAAACATACAAAAAAATTCTGTCAAAATTCAAAAAAGGATCTTACAATAACCAGGTTCTAGATTTTCTCGAATCTGGAAAAACAATAAGAACCCTCGGCACCCTCGGCTCTGGAAACCACTTCATAGAATTAGATATGGACTCTTCAGGATTTCCGTGGATTGTTGTCCACTCCGGCTCAAGATCTGTCGGGCACTGGACTGCAAAATTTTACATGAAAAAATCGTCTGGGAAAGAAAAAGGATTTGAGGAAACGTATCCTTTGAAGGCAACTTCACAGGAAGGAAAAGAATATCAGAATCTTCTTGACTTTGGACTGGAATTTGCAAAACTGAACAGACTGGAAATGGTTCGCCAGACTGTTTTGGCAATGGAAAAGGTTCTTGGTAAAAAAATAAGGTACAGCATCTGGACAAACAAGAATCACAACCATGCCCTCAAGGAAAAAGGTCTTTTTATTCACAGAAAAGGAGCCACCCCTGCAAAAAGAGGGGAGCGGGGAATAATTCCCGCAAACATGAAGGAGGGCTCTTTTCTTGTTGAGGGAAAAGGAAACAAAGATTTCATTTCTTCTTCAAGCCACGGGGCAGGAAGAGCATTCAGCAGGCGTCAGGCAAAGGAAATAATAAATCCAGAATCATTCAAAAAAGAAATGATGACGGCAGGAGTCACGGGAGATTTTTCAAGAGCTTTTCTTGATGAAGCACCAGATGCTTACAAAAATATTTACAAGGTTCTCGAAATGCAAAAACAATCGATAAAAGTCCTGAGCCATCTAAAACCTTTTATTAACTGGAAATGAGCCTGTTATTTTTTAGCTGGCCAAAGCAAACCCAATGCTCCACCGACAACAGGAAATAAAGCAGCAACTGGTTCAAGACCGAACAAATAAAGCCCAATTGATAGTGCTATTATACTAATTATTGTGGATGCAATAAATTTATTTTTCTTTCTTCCCCCAGAAATTACATAAACCATTGGAAAAGAAAGCGTCAATGAAATAGCTCCAGCAATAATAGATACATCAACAACATTTGGGAATAATATGGCCAAAAGAGTAATAATCACCATTAATGTAATTATTGTTTTCTTAATCTTTTTGATAGACCATTTTTTCGTAG
>CAZMIN010000024.1:0-8967 GCA_964566405.1 Candidatus Woesearchaeota archaeon
CCATGCAGACTCGATATAATAATTTTCATAAGTCATGTAAGGATCTTTTAGAGCGTATAAGGCTCCTAATTTTTTGTATACACTCATCCAGATGTCTTTATTAAGGGCTGCATTTTTTTTACATTCTTTCATAAAATTAGCAATTCCAAATTTTTCAATATCTTTCTTATTTTTAAGGCCGAGCTTTTTTTCGACCATGTTCTCTATAGGCAAACCATGAGTATCAAAACCGGGCTGGAAGAGAACATTAAAACCTTTCATGAAATTTAATCTTATTATCAAATCTTTGAATACTGTATTTTTTATGTGCCCAACATGAGGGATGAAATTAGCATAAGGGGGGCCGTCTAAGAGAAAATAGCTTTTTCCTTTTCTAGACATTAACTTTTCATAAATCCTCTTTTGTTTCCAGAATTTCAGAATTTCTTCTTCGTTTGTTTTAAAGTCGTACATCTTATTAATTAGATATCTTGTTTTTTAAATTAATTGTTTAATAAAAGGGTTTTTAAATACACCATCTTCACTTTAATCATGACAATAAACGATGAAATAAACGCGCTTCCAAGAAATCAGAGAGTGGCTTTTCAAGACTTGTTAACAAACAATCTTTATGATAAGACGTGGTGTGCTATGGAGGGCTTAGATTATTTAGATCCTGACATTCAAAGAGCTAAAGAAATACTTTATATCAAATTAGAAGAGCGAGGACTTATGCAAACTCTTGGAGAACCTCTTTCTCTACAAAGTGCATTTTGCCGGGAATAATTATGCAGAAAGGTTTTTCAATATTTTTATCCTTTAAATTTTCAATTCTATTGTAATAGATATTTGAATTTTGTGTTCCTAACCTCGAACATACAACTATTTTATTTAGTTTAATTCCTTCCATCTCAGATATCCTTTCTAAAACATCTTTTGATTCCATTCCGATATCAATCAAAATTAATGAATGTGCATCAATTTTTTGATTTTCTCTGATAATTTCAGTAAAACTGTCTGCTTCGAAATTGGGGACGGATGCAATCTTTCCGAATTTATAGAGTTGCAGGCCTGTCTCTGCAACAGCGTCGAGAATAGAGGCATTATAAATTACCTTACATCTGATTCCTGATTTTTTAGCTTCTTGTAAAAGGGTTATGTGTGTTGTGGCTGTTAAAGGACTTCCATAGACTAACAAGCCAACATCCATTTTTTCAGCCTCATCCAGAAGTTTTAAATTCTCTACAAAAACTCTGTCCACAGGAATTATCTTTTTTCCGATGACTTCTTCTAATTCTTCATAGGAATAAGGAAAATCCACAGTATACGTTTCTAGATAGAGCTTCTTGCATTTCCTGGCAACGCTAAGACCATATTTTGAAATCCCATCTACATTTAATCCAAGTCCTATCAAGTATAACATAAAAACAAGAAAAAGGAGCGGTTTTTAAACTTTCTTTAGGCTCCTGCTCGTGACAATCGCGATAAAAGAGAAACTGAACAATAAGATGTCTTTTCCAAGAACTAAACTTACAACAACCCCTATTAAACTTAAAATTGTGATTAATTTAAACCATTTCTGGCCTTCCTTAGATTCGTCTCTGGTTACCTTAGCAAGATACATCCCAAGAGGAAAACCCAATGCCAGAACAACCACCCCAATGAGAAGATTTATTATCTCTGTCATAACAATATTTAAGAAATCTGGTTTTTATATTTAAGCATGTATGAAAAATTTCTGATTGTCGCGAGCAAACTGGATACAGCAGGCATAAACATAACCACGCAATTATCTCAATTTGGGAACTTTGATTTTTATCTGGTTGATAAAGAAATAATTTTTACAGAGAACCTGGACATGGAGAAAATAAACTCATATGATTTCATAATCTTTGCGTCAAAGCACAAGTCAGAGAGCGGGGGAAAAACACTTTCTGTTCATAATCCCGGCAACTGGAGGCTTGCAGAATTAGGAGGGGAAAAGGAGAAAGTCTGTAAATCTTCTGCACAGTTCCAGAAGCAACTATTTGGGAAGATTCATGAAAATTATGAAAAATATCATATGAAAGAATACAAAATAACTCTCGAGGCAACTCACCACGGACCCTTAATTGATAAGCCCTGTGTTTTTGTAGAAATAGGCTCGACAGAAAACGAATGGAAAGACAGAAAAGCAGGATTTGTAATCGCGAGAGCAATCTCAGAAACCCTGAAGAGCTTTAAAGAAAACCCTTATAATGAAATAGCAGTTGCTATTGGAGGACCTCATTATTGTCCAAACTTCAATAAGATCCAATTAAATTCAAACATAGCGATTTCCCATATAATCCCACAATATGCTCTTCCTCTGACAGAAGAAATGGTCAAAGAGGCAATAGATAAGACAGACGAAGAAGTAGATTTTGTATTACTCGACTGGAAAGGACTCGGAAACTCTGAAAAAAGGCAGGAAGTCTTGGATATCTTAAGCAAACTATATATCAATTACAGAAAGACCAGTGAGATAGATAAACCATAAACATAATGAAAAGTTTTATTAATCATTTTTGTTTTTAGTTTTCATGGATAAGAGATTTGATAAATTAAATAAAAAAATTTCTGCTTTAGATCCTCAATTTAGAAAAAAGATAGAAGAACTATTCAGTGCCATGACAGAATCAGTCTCCATGCTCTATGATGCGGCAACTCATGATGAGAAAACAGGATTATACAATAGCAGATTTTTTGAAAATATGCTTGATATGGAATTTGAAAAAGCAGATAGAGGACAACAAAAACTTTCTCTACTCATAATAGATATAGACTTTTTCAAAAAAGTCAATGATAAATATGGACACATAAAGTCAGACGAATTTTTAATAAGAATTGCAAAAATCCTGCAGAAACAATTTAGAAAATCTGATATTGTTTCAAGATTCGGCGGAGAAGAATTTTTCATTCTTTTGCCTGAAACAAATCTGGAAAAAGCAAAAAGGATATCGTCTCGTTTAAAGTCTAAGATAAAATCAGACAAGATGCTCAAGAGGCATGGAATAACTGTAAGCGGTGGACTGACACAATATAAGAAGAAAGACACAAAAAAGAAACTTAAACAAAGAGCAGACAAAGCACTCTACAAAGCAAAACACTCTGGCAGAGACAGGTTTGTTGTTTTAAAATAATTATTCCTTTAACTTAATTTTAGTTCTTTATAAATATATTTCTCTAAAAACCTTCTAAATCTTTTACTTGTTACTAATTTCCTCATCTTTTCTTTGTCCATTGGTTTAAATCCTAGTTTATCATACATTTCATTTGCTTTTCTTTCATTTGGATCATTAGAAGTATAAAGTCTGAGCCGTTTTTTACCATCTTTTTTTGCTTTCTTTATAACAAAATCAAGAAGCGCCTTTCCGACCCCCTTTCCTCTGGCCTTGATATCAACACAATACCATCCAATCCAATACGCCCCTTTTTCATCATATGAAAGAGTGTATAATCCAATTACTCCGAGAACTTTATCTTTTTCTCTTGCTATCCAATATCTAGAACTAGTAACTTCAAACTCCTTGTGTTTCTTTTTGTTCTTCTCAAAATCCAAGCTGGCTTTAAACCATCTTGGAGGGTAGTCTTCATCCCTTATATCATTCTTAAAAACCTTCACAGCCATTCTGCTTGTTTTATCAAGAGTGGAGTAAGCCAATGGTTCAATTTTAATTTTATACATTCTAAATACGCCCGCACCAGGAATCGAACCTGGGAGCCCCGAAGGGCCGAGATTAGCAATCTCGTGCAATACCATTATGCGATACGGGCTTGATTTTATAGATAATTCCAGACTTATAAGGTTTTTTATCACCCTAAGTCTCTAATAAAATAAGATGCAGAAACAGCACCAACTATACCTGTTATTATAGAAAGATATATTGCGAATTCAAAAAAACTGTAGAAAACACTCAGCATTAAAATTGGCAGGGCAAAACCCTGTAAAAGGGTGGTTAATTTTCCTATTCTTCTTGCTTGGGGCATTTCTTTTTTAGCTCTTGCGCCCGCAAAAGAGAAAGGAAGACTTATCAATTCCCTAGACATAATTAAAAACACTTGTAAAATTACAATTTGGCTCAATAAACCCCTAATACTAAAAGCTACTAGAAAGGCAAGAGCAGTACTTCCCCACAAAATTCTATCTGCTCTAATATCAAACTTCCTTCCAAATTCTGTTTCTTGCTTAAATCTTCTTGCGGTTTGCCCATCTAAAAAATCAGTGAAAGCAGCGAAAACAAAAATACTTACTATCAGAATAATTTCAAACCCTGCAAAAATAAGATAAACTATGACGAAAGCCAGTATAACCCTCAAAGTTGTTAGGGTATTAGGGATATTTAATATTTTTTCTTCTTTCATAGACTAATAGCGGGAGAAGGATTTGAACCTCCGACCTCCGGGTTATGGGCCCGACGAGCACTCCAGACTGCTCCATCCCGCTCTAATAAAAGTATCAATAAATTACTTATAAATCTAACTATCTTCGCGGGGTTAGAAACCATTAAAAACCAAGACAAATTTTTTTAAATATGGAGAGGTTGATATTAGGAATCGATGATGCAGGAAGAGGACCTCTAATAGGCCCCATGGTTCTGGCTGGATGTTTGGTAGATGAGAAAACAGAAGCGGAATTTAGAAAAATGGGTGTGAGAGACAGCAAACAATTGACCCCTAAGAGAAGAGAATCCTTTGAAGAAAAAATAAAAGAAAAAGCAGAAAGTTATGAAACAGTTATTCTGCATCCTGAAGAGATAGACAGCAAAAACGCAGAAGGAATAAAACTAAACGAATTAGAGGCGATAGCTTGCGCAAAGATAATAAACAAACTAACTAAAGGTGATAGGAAGATAAAAGTCATCATAGACTGCCCATCCACAAGCATATGCAAATGGACAGATTTCCTAAAAACCCAGATTAAAGACCTTTCAAATTTAGAAATCCATTGTGAACACAAGGCAGACAGAAACCATGTTTCTGTATCTGCAGCATCCATCCTAGCAAAAAATGAAAGAGAAAGAGAATTGTCTAAACTCAAGAAGAAGTATGGGGAAGGGATAGGCTCTGGATATCCTTCAGACCCAAAAACAAAAAGATTTTTAGCAAAAAACGCAAAGAAACACGAGGATAAAGGAATCTTTAGAAAGACATGGGCTACATGGAAGAAACACAAGTCAGAACAAAAACAAAAAAAACTAGAATTTTAATTAGTCTGCTTGTTCCCACATCTCCTTGAAAATCTTTGTTAAATTATCCGCTAAATTTTCATTTTCAATAAACAAAATACCCCCAAATTGTAGAGGATCCTGATGAACTAATTTTATCAAGGATTTTTTCCCGTCTATAATATCACACCTCACAAAATCTGTATCAAATCTTTTTATCTGAAATTTCTCCGGATTTTTTTCGTTTAATTCCTGAAGGACCTTTGGGAGAATTGTTTTTTTGGGATAAATAGACTTGAGAACAACACCCCTCTTAATAATATTAACAATAGCTTTCTCCCAGATTGTTTTATTCTCTCTATTAGATTTTGGTTTGTGGTGAATATTCAAAATCTGTAAAACCTCCTCTTCTGCCTCATTAAAACTTCTCAATTGTATTTCTTTATTGTCTTGAACATTTGTACCTATCTGAAAGAATTTTGTTGTTCTTCCTTTGTCTTTATCTATCTCAGTTGCAAATTCCCTCAGATGATTAATTATATCTTTGTTCTTTTCTTGTTTTTCCTTTATTAATTTTGATATAACTTTAGAGGCATTCTCAACATAAACTAACTTTGGTCGTGAGTTAGTTTCATTTACCAACCCAAGTTCTTTCAATCTTTTTATAACAGAATAAACTTTTCCAAAAGGTATATATGATTTTTTGCTTAGTTCTCGAAGAGTTACCTTTTCTTTCAGCAAGATGCTCAAAGCCTTGCTTTCATAATGGTCAAGACCAATTAACTTTAATTTATTTATCATTTTAACTCTAATATTGTGTGAAAAGTGCTGAATTGTTTTTAAAGATTTGTATGGTATTTTTACAATGGCTAAAAAGAAACAAGTTATTTTAATAGAGCGCAGAACAATAGTTACAAATACACGTTTCGGTCCATTTGAGGATAGCAATCGTGCATTCTCACACTTAGGGCAACGTTACAGATTTGATCTAGGGGGATTATCCAATTGGGAGAAAACTGAAAGAGGTCTTATTAGTAGAAAAAAACGTTTAGGGGAAGATTCATCTCAAATAGATTATTCCCTTGAGTATTTAGCAAGCGGGAGAAGAAGACCTATTATTAATCTAGACGAGGTTATCAAAAAATATTATCCTTACGGACCAGACCTTTAAAATGGAAACCGAAGCAATCAAAGAAAAAATTGAACAAACAAAAATTAAGTTAATTCCTTTATTTGCTATAACTGATGAGGAGAGAAGCAAGCTTCAAACACCCTTAATAACCAGAGAACTTGATGAAAATGATTATCCAGGTGTCCTTTTTAGGGCTTATTCTGGATATGACGGTCTAAGAAATATGTTTTATTTTCCAGAAGAACATATGTTTGAATCTGAAAGAATTAAGGTTTATGGAGAACCATCATCTAACATAGGTTATGCTGATATCTTTAGAGAAAAGGAATTTGTACACTTTACAGCATCTTATTTGCATCACCAGATTAATTCAGATATGAGGAAAGCAGCACTGACAATACAAACAGAAAAAAAAGAGCCAGAAGGTTATTATGAATTAAGACAATTGGTGGCAGAATATCCCAATATAATCTTAGGTAATAGGAGTTTGGATAACCCTAGAGACAGATCTTCTTGTAGGATGGAATTTCACCTATTTATTGATCATGGTCCAGATTTTTTACCTAAACTCTCTAAGATGAGTATAGATGATGTTTTGAATAAAGGGCTCATCAAACCTGAGGAAGTAGCCTAATCCTTAAAAACCCTTTTGCTTTTTATTCTCTATGTCCTATATAAAGAAACTGGTGATGCATGGTTTCAAGAGTTTCCCGAGGAAGACAGAGATACCATTTACAGAAGGAATAAATGTTATTCTAGGGCCTAACGGTTCTGGTAAGAGTAACATATCTGATGCTCTGTGTTTTGTTCTGGGAAGATTGAGCATAAAATCTCTGAGGGCTGCAAAGGCAGGAAACCTCATATTCATAGGGACCAAAGCAGTATCTCCCGCAAAAGAAGCTTCTGTAGAACTTATTTTTGATAATTCTCATGAAACATTTTCTGTAAAAGGAAACGAACTTTCTATCAAGAGAATAGTTCGAAGAAACGGACAGAGTGTCTATAAGATAAACAACGAGACAAAGACCAGGCAAGAGGTTATTGGTCTGTTGGCTCAGGCAGGAATAGATCCTCAAGGATTCAACATAATTCTGCAGGGAGAGATTCAGAACTTTGTGAGCATGCAGCCAGAAGACAGGAGAAAAATCATAGAAGAGGTATCTGGAATTTCTATTTACGAATCCAGAAAAGAGAAATCACTGAAAGAACTGGATAAGACAGAAGACAGATTAAAAGAGATAGCATCCATACTAAGAGAGAGAACAGCATATCTGAACAATCTGGAAAAAGAGAGACAACAGGCACTGAGATTCAAGAAACTCGAGAGGGGTGTCAAGAGACTAAAGGCGAGCATAATCTCTTCTGATCTATCTAGAAAAAAGAAACAAGAAGAGGTCATAAATTCTGAGATTTCAAATAAGAATAGAGAGATGGAAAATATTAAGAAGTCGATTGTGAGAATCGAAGCAGAAATAAAAAATTTTGAATCAAAAATAGATTCCATCAATTTAAAGATACAGGAATCTGCAGGAGTTGAACAGGAAAAATTAAATTCAGAGATAGCGAATTTAAGGGCAGACCTGGCAGGAATGAATGTAAAACAGGAGAATCAAAAGACCAAATTCTTTGAAATTTCTAAGAAGAAGCAAGAATTGAATCATATAATAAAAGACAACGAAATCTCTATAAGAGAACTTAAGGGGGAGTCTCCCATATCCAAAAAAGAAAAAGAAATAGAGATAAAGAGAAGAGAATTGGAAAGGCTGGAAGAATCGAGAAAAAAATTCTATATGATTAAATCAGAGTTAAAATCTATCAGGGAAAGAATATCAGATAAAAATACTTTATTTCAAAATTATACGAGTGAATCTGATTTCCTATTAAAACAAATAGAAGCTATTTCTATAAAACTATTTGACAAAAGGTCTGGGACAGAAAAATTAGACACTCTAAAAGTTTCTCTGGTCGAAAAGAGAGACACTCTTGGAAGTTTGCTTAAGAGAGAAGCAGAGCTCGAGAAAAAGACTTATATGAATGAATTAGAGATAGAAAATCAGAAGAAGATTATGGAAAAAATCTCAAGGATGGACCTCTGCCCTGTCTGTAAGAGCAGGATAACCCCTGAGCATATGGATATAATAAAAAAAGAATCAGACCCAAAAATAAATTCCTTAAAGAGAGAAGTAGAAAATGCGGATAAAGAACTAAAGAGCATTTACCAGAAGAAAGAAATAATCAATAACGATCTCGAACAGATAGTCCAGGAAATATCTAAGACAGAATCAGACCTGAACAAGATTTTTAACATAGGGGAAAAGAAAGCGCAGATAATTGCTCTCCAGGAGAAGATAGACAAAACAAAAGAAGAACTTTCTGAATTAGTGGGGAGAAGAAAAACTCTCGAGGAAAATTTCGAAAGGAGTTCAAATATAGAGCAGAAATATGAAACCCTGAGTGTGGAAATCCAGGAGATTTCTATGAGGAGCAAAGAGACTATTGATTCAGAAATATCTTTCAAACAGAGAGAATTAGAGCGTTCGAGAATCTCTATAAAACAGCTGTCAAGGGAAGAAGGTGATTTAAAAGAAGAGATTGCAGAACTGGAGAAAAATCTAGAAAAGAGAGAAAAAATCCTTGGAAGAAAAAGGAAACAAGAAGAAGAACTGAACA
>CAZMIN010000024.1:8977-9744 GCA_964566405.1 Candidatus Woesearchaeota archaeon
GAAAATTCCAAAAATTAATATCAGAGAGAGACGATCTGCAGAAAAAGATAAGAGAAAAAGAATCACAGACACTAGAGGTGAAAAACACCCTCCATAGAATAGAACAGAAATCCAACGATTTTAAGATTGAAAAGGCAAGGGTCGGGGCAGAAGTAGAGAATCTGGAGACAGAGCTATCAGAGTTTCAGGGAATAGAAATAATAAAAGCCAACAGAGATTCTCTTGTTCAGAGGCTGGCAAAGACACAGGATATCTTATCAAAGATAGGTTCTGTAAATCTCCGTTCTCTAGAGGTCTATGATTCAATAAAGAAAGAATATGATTCTATAAAAGAAAAGGCAGAGATAATATCAAAAGAAAAAGAAGGGATTCTAAAAATAATTCATGCTATAGATATAAAAAAGAAGAAGGCATTTTTGCAGACACTAAAAAAACTCAACGAGGTATTTTCAAGGAATTTCTCACAGCTCAGCACAAAGGGCCTGGTCTGGCTGGATCTGGAAAATCGAAAAGATCCTTTTGAAGGAGGTGTCAATATCGTGGTTAAGACAGGACATGGAAAATATTTCGACGTCAAATCTCTTTCAGGAGGGGAGCAGACCCTTGTCGCCCTTTCACTCATTTTCGCGATTCAGGAATACAGTCCTTATTATTTCTATATTCTCGACGAAGTAGATGCGGCTTTAGACAAGAGAAACTCAGAGAGATTGTCAGGGCTTCTTCAGAAACACATGAAAAAAGGACAATATATCGTGATAACCCACAAT
>CAZMIN010000025.1:0-9624 GCA_964566405.1 Candidatus Woesearchaeota archaeon
CAGCTCGGCGGTGGTTTTACTCAGATAAGATTCTTGGTGGTTAATACAAGTCCTAATCAACCAATTATTATAACAGAAAACACAGAAGTCTCTCTGAATCCAAAAGCAGTCGAGATAAGTGAAGAGAGCATTCCAGAAATTGCTTACGAAGATATAGGTGGACTATCTGAAGAGATTAAGAAGATAAGAGAAATGGTGGAGATTCCACTTAAGCATCCTGAAATTTTTCAGAGGCTAGGAATAGAGCCGCCGAAAGGTGTTTTGCTCCATGGTCCTCCTGGAACAGGAAAGACCCTTCTAGCCAAGGCTGTTGCGAATGAATCGGAAGCTAATTTCATTCTTTTGAATGGTCCTGAAATAATGTCAAAATTCTATGGAGAGTCTGAAAAAAAGATAAGAGATATTTTCGAAGAAGCTGAAAAAACAGCTCCTTCAATTGTTTTTATCGATGAATTGGATGCAATAGCTCCTAAAAGGGAAGACGTCACAGGAGAGGTAGAGCGGAGAGTCGTTAGTCAGATTTTGACACTGATGGATGGTCTTAAGTCCAGAGGTAATGTTGTAGTTATCGGAGCAACAAATAGAGTCAATGCGATAGACCCTGCTCTGAGAAGGCCTGGAAGATTTGATAGGGAGATTGAGATAAATGTTCCTAGTAAGTCAGGAAGATTATCTGTGTTAAAGATTCACACGAGGGGAATGCCTCTGACGAAAAATGTAAACCTGGATGAAATAGCCTCTGTGACTCATGGTTTTGTCGGGGCTGATTTAGAAGCACTCTCTAAGGAGGCTGCCATGAATGTTTTGAGAAAATTACTTCCTAAGATGAACTTAGACGCAGAAGAGCAGATTCCTCAAGAAATTTTGGAGAAGTTAATAATTAAACAGCAGGATTTTATGGATGCTCTTAAAAATGTCAGACCTTCTGCTATGAGGGAGGTCTTGGTAGAAACACCAACTGTTGGCTGGAAAGATGTTGGTGGATTAGATGAGATTAAACTAGAACTCAGAGAAGCCGTGGAGTGGCCTTTGAAATATCCTGAAACTTTTGAGAGAATGGGAATCAGACCGTCGAGAGGAATTTTACTCTATGGTCCGCCAGGAACAGGAAAAACTCTTTTAGCAAAAGCTGTTGCAAAAGAGTCTGAAGCTAATTTTATACAGGTTAAAGGACCTTCTCTGTTGAGTATGTGGGTCGGTAAGTCTGAGGAAGGAATGAGAAAAGTCTTCGAGAGGGCGAGACAGGTTTCTCCATGTATAATTTTCTTTGACGAGATAGATGCACTCGCAGGTAAGAGGGGTGTGGAGACAGGAACAAAAGTTACTGAAAGAGTCTTGAATCAAATGCTTGCAGAGATGGATGGTTTAGAAGATTTAAACGATGTTTTAGTGATTGGTGCTACGAACAGACCAGACATGCTTGACCCTGCATTATTGAGGCCTGGAAGATTTGACAAGATTTTATTGGTAGGTGCTCCTGAAGAAGAAGGCAGGTTAGGTGTTTTGAAGATTCATACAAAAAATATGCCTCTTGCAAAGGATGTTGATTTGAAAGATTTTGCAAAGAAGGCTATTGGTTATACAGGAGCTGATTTAGAAGCCTTGGTCAGAGAAGCTGCAATGCTTGCCTTGAGAGAAAGTAAGGAAGCAAAGCAAGTGAAGAAGAAACACTTTATAGAGGCTTTGAAGAAAATCAGGCCTAGCGTAAGCAAACCAACTCTAGAAGTTTACAAGAAAATCGAGGATAATTTCCTGAGGTCTGCAAAGGCGGCTGTGCCTTTTGAGAGTTCTTATCTTGGATAGAAAGGTTTATATAAATAATTCTTAAGGAGAATATACGATGACAGAAGAAAATAAAGGAATAATCTTTCTTGCAGACGACGAGCCGTCAGTATTGGATGCTAATAGGAGGTTGGTAAGGGCTTGTTTTCCTGGCTTTGTTCCAGAAACTTTCAAAGACGGAAATTCTCTTGAAGAAAGATTGAAGAATGATGTTTCAGGAGTGAGATTAGTAATTACAGATAACAACATGCCTGGAATTAAAGGAAGTGATTTAATAGAAAAATATGCAAGGATATTGGATGTTAAATTTATTCTTTATTATGCTGGTGATAATTCTATTGGTGAAGACGCTGTTAAAAATGGGGCTTTTGGTTATTTGAAAAAACCTTCTGAGTTATCTGATTTTGAAGATCTTGTCAGAAGAGCATTAACTTATTAAAAAAATCTAAGTAGTCACAATAACATTTCCTTTTTCTATGAGAATAGTGTTTTCTGACTGACTGACTTTGCTCTTTGACGATTCTATGAGTTGTGGAAAATTGTGGAGGTTTCCATTCGCCTCTAGCTCCCTTAGACCAAACAAAGCTTTGTTCCCTAGTTTTTTTACAATCCATCTAGAGCAGAAAGGAAGTGTGTCGTACTCTTCTTTTATGAATTCAAGAACTTCACGGGCAATAGGGCTTCTTGGGTTTCTGTCGTCTCTTAGCTCGTAGATTCCAGAGGGTTTTCCGTCATGGACTTTTCCGTTTCCCGGGGTTGCAAACGGTTCTATCGCATAGGATCCTATTTTTAGAGGAATGTTTCTGTTATCGTCTATGTTTGGAATTGTTATTCCGGCATGTAATTCGTATTGCTCCATGCTATGGCCTGATAGATTTATTATTGGAGAAAATCCATGAGACTCTATAGTTTCTGAGATTGCTTTTCCTATATCACTCGCGAGAACATTTTCTTTGGCTGTTTTGAGTCCGCTTTCCAAAGCTTCTTCAGAGGCTTTTATGAGTTTTTTGTTTTCTTCATCGTCTTCTAAATCAAGAGAGAATGCAGTGTCTGCTAGCCAGCCATCTATATGAACACCGAAATCAACTTTGATGAGTCCGTGAGCTTTTGTTTCATCATCATGACCTGGCGTACAATGAGCGGTAACTTCATTAATACTAAAAGTTGTGGGAAATGCAGGCTTTCCTCTGAGTTCTTCTATTTTTGCTTCTATCTTTTCTGCTATTTCCAATAGAGGAACATCTTTTTTTATGATCGTTCTTGCGAACTTCTTGACTTCTGATGCAATTTTTCCTGCTTTAATTATTTTTTCTTTTTCCATGGTAAATTTTAATTTTCTCTGTTTTTAAGTCTTCTTGATTTGGGGATGAAGTTTCCTATCTTTTCTTCTGATGCTTTTCCTGTTCCCAGAAAATCATCCTTATATTTCATGATTAAGAATCCTCTCTTTCCTGTCTTAATCAAAAGTTCTCTTCCCATCATCCATTCTTCTGCCTGTTCTTTGTTCAGTTCAAAAATATTCTGCTTTACCTGTTCTTTTAATATCTGAGACCCCTCTATGCTCAACCTAATCTCCCCACCAAACGTACTCGCAAAATAAACCCCGATCCTTTCTATGATTACCAGGTCTTCTAAGTTTTTTATCTGTCTTTCATTGAAATTTCCAGAGAAAAGGAAGAGCCTATCTTCACCTCTTCTAACAATTATCCCCTTTACCTCATCTATTCCAAATTGTTTTCTTAGCTTGTTCTCTATTTCTCTCTTCTCGTTCTTGTTTAATATTTTTAGGCGGTTCATTTTAAGTTGTATTTTGGATCAGATTTTATTCTTTTGATATCTTTTCTTTTTAATATTTTAAGATTTTTACAGAAATGTAAAATAGAATTTATTGCTTTTTTGTGTCGGTTGTCTTTTTTTGGATTAAAATGTACTACTTCTTTATACAATGAGAACCATTCGAAGGGCATAGACCTAAATTTTATCCCTCCTACTTCTAGATAGTTCTCTTCATCGAACGCTTCTTTTGAAATTATTTCTTCTGAACGATTTCCCCTTATCAGACGAATATCTTTGAAAACCCTCATTGTTATAACATCAATTTTTAGAATTTGGTTTTTTGTTTCTTTATCAAACAACATCATTCTTCCAAATTGCTTTTTTGAATATCCCATATTCTTTAAGGTATCAATTAATTTTGTTTTATCCTCCTTGCTTATTACTAAATCTAAGTCCTCATGTTTGTTTTTCTCGTTATTTATGGCATCTATAACAAACCCTCCGAAAACAAAATATTTTATTCCATTTCTTTTAAGTTCTTTTATTACCTTTTCAAATTCCTCATAGTCAAATAATTTTTTTGATTTCATTTTATCTTTCTATTTATTTCTTTTTTAAAAGAATTATTTATTCCGACTTTAATACAGTTTTTTAGAAAAACACAGCCTTTACAAACTTCCATGATATTGCTATTATTTACCTTATCCATAGATAGATTGAAAACATCTTTTGCCTTGTGGATTGAATCCTCTTTTAATTTTAATTTTTTAAGGGTCCTGCTATCATGTTTAAGAATCCAATAATTAAACTTAGGGGTTTTTTTACAAATGCCATCTTTCTTGTAGGGGCATTGGGCACAAATATCATCGCATTTGTTAGTGACTTTTATTTTCATATCTGGATTTTTTCTTATTTCAAAACAAATTTTTTTAAGGTTTTCACCAAACTCCTTATCATATCCTCCACCATAGAATCTTGGTATGCATAATAAATGATGTGCTCTTATTTCTTTCATTTTATTTTCTTTTTCCAAAATTTATCCAGATTTTCTTCTGTGATTTTTTTATCTGCTTGTTCTATGAAATAGTCCGCTACCCATTCAGGAAGAGATTTTATTACATGTTTTTTATGTTTTCTCCACGGCTTTTTTCTTATTTGTTTTCTTACTTTTTCTTTGTTTGTGGTTAACTCAAATAAATCTATTAAGACTACTCTATTGTCTATTAATCCAAAATTAAGATTAAACTTTAGTGGTTTTTCATGTAACCCATAACACCACATATTGTGTAAAAATTTCATGAATTTATCTATAGTTTTCTTGGCTTCTTTCCTTTTCTTTTTTCTTATTAATTCTCTTAGTTTATCATCTATGCTGATAGCTCTTTTTTGTTTTATCTTCCCTTCCTCTAAAAATTCAGGATCTGCAAAATATTTCATCGGCATCTTAGTTCTTTTTATTATCTTTATTGAATTTATTATGTCTTGAATGGCTCTATCAACAGTCTTTTCTATTTTATGACTTTTCCCTATTGAATCTAAATACCTCTTGACTCCGTATTTAACTTCTTCCTTTGTTTTCAGGGTTTTTATTACGTGGTCTTTATGGATATCAACCCAAACTTGCCAACCTTCTTTTCTTTTTGGTTTCATTTTAATTTTTTAACAAACCCTTTGATTTCTTTTTTATCTTTTAAAATTAGAACATTCTTATTAAAATTTTCAGCGGTTTCTTTTTGCATTTGAAAATATTTCTTAGGATATTCATCTATATATTTTATAAGACTGATCATTCTTTTGAATTTTTGATTTACATTCCCTTTTCTTTTGAAAGAAAGTCTTCTTTTTATAAATCTTCTAATTAATCTATTTTTTGAAGTCGATGTTTTAATATTTAAGATTAGCACTATATCAGCTTTTCTATAAATAGGATATGTCCAATATTGAGAATAGAAACCTTCTACTATCCATCTTTTTCTTTTAAGCAGGGATTTTACTTTTTTATCTCTTATTTTTGGTTTTTGCTTTTCGTGGATATCCCTTCTTTTATAAGCAATATTATCTAATTCATAGTTTTTTATATTGAGTATTTTTGAGAGTTTGTTGGCTAAAGTTGTTTTTCCAGAACCGATTCCTCCAACAATGAGAATTTTATTGTATTTCATCTCACCCTCCTGAGTTTAGTGATGAAAAATCCCTCTGTGTCGTTGTCCTGTGGATAGATTCTACAGGAGAATTTTACATCTTCCAGATATTCTTTATCCTGCCATTTTTTTATTCCAGGGCGTGATTTTACAGGAAGAGATATTTGCTCTGTTTTTATTTTACCTTTGAATTCTTTCAAGACGAAATCTACGACTTCTTCGTTTTCTTCAGGAGAGTGGGTGCAGGTGCTGTAGACTATTTCTCCTTTTGGTTTTAGAATTTCAATGGCTGAAGAAAGAAGACTTTTCTGTATTCTTGAAAGTTTTTTCACGGCGTTGATGTTCCACATCTTATATGTCTTAGGTGAGCTTCTCAGGGTTCCTTCACCAGAGCACGGAGCATCTACGAGAATTTTATCAAATAGAAACCCTTCTCTCTCTAGTCTTTTACAGAGTGCCAAGCCTTCTTTCTTGGTAATTATCGCGTTTGTTACCCCACATCTTTCTGTGTTTGATGCTAGAATCTTGATTCTCTTAAGACTGATTTCATTTGCAATTATTGTTCCTGTGTTTTCCATCTCCGCCGCAATCTGGGTTGTTTTGCTTCCAGGAGCAGAACACAAATCGAGCACTAACTCTTCTGGTTTTGGTTTCAGGACGAGAACAGGGAGCATGCTTGCCAACTCTTGAATATAATAATATCCGAGAAGATGTTCTAGGGTTCTTCCTAATTCTCCTGGTTCGAGCTTATTCTCGATAATCATAATTTCTGGATTGTCTTTGAATGGCTGAGCAATTTTCCACCCCTTAGATTCTAATTTCTTTTTTAATTTTTCTGGAGAAATCTTTAGTTTGTTTGCCCGAATAGACCTAACAGGCTCTCGCTTCAAGATTTCCATATAATCTTTGAAATCTTTTCCTAAAAGCTCCTGCATTCTTTCGAGAAATAAGGGTTTTGGTTCGTATGTTTTTTTCATTCTAGAAATCTCCTAATTTCATCTGGCGTTTTCCTTCTATGACTTCTTTCATGTCTATATTGAAAACTTGGAAGATATTTTCCACGGCAGGAAGAATCTGCCTCTCCAAATAATAACCCATATCATATTCCCCTTTTTCATCAGGGAGTTTTACTCTGTCTCTCACGAGTTTTTTCTTTTTATCTCTGGTTTCTGCAATATAATATTCTATGAGGTGTCCGTGACCTACAGGAATTCCTGTTTCCTGCATCTTTCTTGCAGCAACCACATGGGGTGCGATTGCTTTGTATTCTGAGATTGGTTTCTGAAGAACTGTTTTTATTATTAAGTCTTCTTTAGGAATTTTTCTTTCTTTGAGTTTTTTCACAGTGTCTTTCACATATTTCAGGGCCTTCTTCTCATTTCCATCCTCTAAGGTTAATCTTATGACTTTACTCTGAATATCTCTGGCGAGACGGCACCAGTCTCTTCTGACGGTTTCAAATCCCCTTATTTTTATTTTTTTATCCTTCCCCATTAAGGCATATTTCTTTTTTGCTCCAAAAGTTCCTGTCCTCTTTGTTACCCAGAGTCCTCTTTTATAGAAATCCTCCAATTCTAGTTCCATAACACCTGGAAGTTCTGAATTAAGTTTTTTCAGGAGTTTTTTTACATCGGCTTTTCTTTTCTTGCCGACTAAAAATGCAATACTGTCTGTGTCTCCATAAATCACCTGATATCCCGCCTTTCTCACCTTTTCTATTATTTCTTTATTGAATTTTCTGACAAATGCAAGTATTGATGAAGAGGATTCTAAAGAATAATACCTGGCTCCGAAGAAACCAATGTAACCATGAACAGAAGCAGACAAGAGTTTGAATGCATTGCTTCTCGCCAGAGTTATCTGGTTCGGGTTTTTCTTATACTCTTCTTTGACTTTCTTTCTCTTTTCTAAAATTTCATTCAGTAAGGAAGGAATAAATCCTGTTTTTTTTGAAAAATAAAATCTCGTTTTCTTACCTTTGAATTCTATTTCTGGAGATTCATAAGCATTTTTCTCTTTTTTATGTAAGAGTGTTGATTTTGAAATATTCATGGAGATTATTATGCTGGTGTGCATAGAGGTGAAGTCAAACATAGCCACATCTTTATAGAGTCCTGGTGTGGGTTCTAAAACAAATGCTCCTTCTACCTTTTCTCTGTGTCTCCTTTCACCTATTTCGTCATATGTGGGTCTTTTTTCAGGAATCTCGTTGAACCTCTCTAGATTATGCAAAATATAACCTTCTACTTGTTTTGAAAGTCCGTTTCTAGATATATCAAATATTGGCTCCTGGATTACTCTGGAGAATTCCAGAAAATCAGGCCAGAACTTTTTAAATAGACCTAGTGTCAATACAGAATCATGTAAGTTATATTCATAATAAGATTTCAGGTTCTGATCATCTAGTTTTGAGGAATGTTTTATTTTGAATTCTTTTTTAGTGTCTCCCAAGAATTCTTTGGAGACTTCATTAAGAGAAAGAGTTTCTGATTTCATGTATTGTGAATAAGCTGTTCTTATGAATTTTAAAATATCTATGTGCACTATTCCTTTTATTTTTCCTGTGAGATTTATCCCTCTGGAGAATTTTGGTTGGCTTGAGTCTAGTCCAAGAGCAAGATCTACCTTATTTTTCTCTGCCCTGACTTTTATATAGGGCAGGTCAAAACCGTCTGAGAAATACCCTATCAGAAAATCAGGGGATATTTCCCTTACATATTCTACAAACTTTTCTAACATGTCTGCCTCGTCTTTCACATATTCCACATAATCTGGTTTTTCTTTCTTGGTTTTTTTCCAGGTTATCACCTTTTTGAAATCCTCAGATACTAAAGAAATCATCAGGATTTCCCCTTGTCCTATTTTCAGACTGTCTGTCTCAATATCATAGGCAAGAGTTTTTGGTTTGAATTTTTTGTCTGGAATCTTTTTTGCGTCTTTTACTTTAATGCACAAATCAACATCTAAGCCCATGTCTATTCCCCCGAATTCCAGAGAATTGTTCAGTAATTCCCCTGAGATTTCGTACCAGCAGAGTGGATTGATTTTCTTTTCTATTATGTAATGGGTTACAAATCCCAAATCATACCCTCTTCGATTCTTTATCTCTGGAACTCCAAGATGGTCTGCAATATCATGCAAATCCTTGTAGTTTGTGGCAAATATCTTGAGCGCATGGACTTTTTTTCCCATGAAGTTCTTATCGTGGGGTTCAACCTTCTCGACACTGGTTTTTCTTCCTTTTGTATTTAGTTTTATTTTTTCTATCTTTTCTATGAGTTTGTTTATTTTTTCTCTTTTTAATCCATTCTTTAAGATGGCCCAGAGATATACAGGGCAAGAATCAATCATGCAGATTCTTTTTCCTTCGCTGTTTCTTCCTATTATTTTTGCATAGTTCCTTCCTTCAAAGTCAAAATAATCATAATCAATCGGGATAAAATCTGTGGTTATCATCGATTTGAAAGGAAGATGAGTTATTTAAATCTTCAGAAGAAAGCTTTAAATATACTTCTTTGAAGGTTATTTTATGGTAAGAGCTAGTGAAGCATGGGAAGAGATTGTTGGACCTAGCAGAAGCGATCTAAGGATAAACAGAGAGATAGGAAGACGGCTGGGCTCAGAAGTTTTTACAGAAACTTATGGCAATACTCTTGCTTTGGAAAGGACACTAGCGATTCTTCCAAAAGAATTTCCTGGTCGTTTGGAATTATCCTATCCGCAACAACTTGATATTCTTGAAAGAATTGAGGACACAGGATATGAGGTTAAAGATTTTAGGAGCATGGCCCCGGGGAAGAGAGAAGCGTATATTATAGAACTTTGGTTAACAGTGAGGCATGAAGCAAGCAAGAGATGCCCCCAATTTTTAAGCGTATTCGATGAAGGAAGAAAAAACCTCTAGAATCAGATCTAATTAGATAAT
>CAZMIN010000026.1:0-8799 GCA_964566405.1 Candidatus Woesearchaeota archaeon
ACCCTTTTCATGTTTATGGGCTCTGGGTGTATCTGCTCTCCCCTGTATATGATATAAACTTTTGTAGCATATTCTGTCAATAACAAAGCATCCTTTGTAGCAGAATCAGAACCTCCAACAACTGCAACTATTTTATCTCTGAATAAAGGACCGTCACACAACGCACAGTAATTGACTCCCCTGTGCTCAAATTCTTTTGAACCAGGAATATCTAATTTTTTCCACTTGGTTCCTGTAGCGAATAAAATTGTCTTTGCCTGATATTGCGTCTTCTCTGTCTTAACCACAAAACAATTCTTTAACTTTTTCACATCAGAAGCTCTTTCATTTTTTATAGTGACTAATTTATAGGACCTTGCATGATCTTCTAGATTTTTTGCAAGCTGTGGTCCTGTAATTTTAATGAATCCGGGATAATTCTCGACAACATTTGTGGTAGTTATTACTCCTCCTACAGGAAGCTCTGTGCCGTATGTAGAACCCAAGACAAGAGTCTTGAGGCCAAGCCTTGCGCCATACATGGCTGCTGCTAGTCCTGTTCCACCCCCTCCCAAGATCAAAAAGTCATAGTCTGTTTCTGTTACCATTTTATTTTAAATTTAAAGAGCTCTTTAATTCAGTTTCGTTGAATCCAACAATTATCTTCCCATCAATATCTATGACAGGAACACCCATCTGTCCTGATTTACTAATCATCTCTTCTGCAGCAACTTTATCAGTGCCCACATCTGCATCTATAAAAGATACTTTATTAGCCTTCAAAAATTCTTTGGTTTTTAGACACCAGGGACACGTCGGAGTTGAATATACTTTTACTTTCATGATTCTGCACCTCCTTTTAATACTTTTTTAGTTCTGGGACCTATAATATATTTTGTAATCCAGCCCCCTAAAAAAGGGATATTTTTTACAATATAATAATAAAATTTAGGGAGAAAACCAGGAAGAAGGATTAAACTCTTACTATCTATATGCCCAACAACATATTTTGCTACAGGCATAGATCCTGCTGCCCCTTTAGTCCATTTATTCACACAGATTTTTTGTTCACTTCCTTCCAAACCCTTACACTTGAAAGCAACAACCCAGAAAGGGGTATTCATTCTAGCAGGAAACACTACAGAAACAGAAACTCCTGTCCCTGAAAGTTCGTAGCTGAGAGACCTTGAGAAATTATGAACCGCGGCCTTTGTCGCGTTATAAACACTGAAATATGCAGGAGGAACAAAAGAAACCACCGAAGCTATGTTGATTATCCTTCCTTCCTTCTCTTTCCTCATCGAGGGAAGAACGAGCTGAGCCAGGTGTTCTCCTGCAACAGAATTTAGGGCAAACATCCCTTCAATGTCTTCTAAATTTGTGTTATTCAAATTTGCAAGTTTCCCATATCCTGCATTATTTATCAAGTAGTCTATTCTCTTAGATTCTTTGAGGACTATTGAAATTAATCTTTCTCTAAAGCTTTTATCTGTTAAATCTCCTGCAACAACCCTTATCTCTCCCTTGTGCTTTGAACATTCTTTTTTTAACTCTTCCAATTTCTCTTTTCTTCTCGCGACAGAATATACCACATGTCCTTTTTCAGAGAGAAGCAGTGCTATGTCTCTCCCAAGTCCTGAAGAAGCACCTGTAACAATACTAATTTTTTTCACCATTTTATTATTTATCTTCTATAATTTATAAAGTTCTGTATCTGGATGAAATGCATACCAGGCAAACCAAAAATCCCTTTCTTTTACAACCTCTTCTCCTGTATCTAGATTTGTGACTTTTACAATCCCTGCAGCATCTCTCTCTATTTTTAATTTAATACCAGAAAATTCATCCTCGATGGCTCCCGCTTTTTTTAAATCCTCTTCCCCATAGGCCTTAAATTTACCATCTATTTCTATTCCAAAGACCACTGTTTTGGGATGAACCCTATCGTCTCTTCCTTCTACAGGGAAAATCAGGAAACTGTCTTCATAATAACTCCCATAAGGATCTCTTCCATATTGTCTGTCGAATCCTGTGTCCTGACTCAAGACCTCTGAATCAGGGTGTGCTTTTTTCCAATCTCTCCAGACAACAGTGTCCACAGAAATTTCTTTCAGTTCCATGCCAGTCAATTCTCCGACAATCGCCTTTCCATCTATCTGACTCCAATAAGTGTCTGTTTTTCTGTCATACATGACCAGATTTGAATTAAAGAGTTTTCCAGAAGTCCCGAATTCTACTGTTTCCCCTTCTATTTTTCTCTCGTATGCTATTCCAGAGCCACAGAGAGGGCAATAGGTAATGAGGATAGGATCTCCTGCAATATCATCGTTGACAATTTCGTGCCAGACCATAATCTGAAGAGGATAAACCCTCTTCACGCCTTTGTAGACCAAAGCAAGAACAAGTTCGTTATCCTGTATCCATTGGTCTGCCTCTTCTACAGAAACAAACTTGGGGTTATCTATAGAAGGTATCCCGTCTTTTGGAGGACCTCCTGAAATAATCTTATCAGGGTCAATAATATATTTTGTTCCGTCTGCCGTGACTTTTATTTCTCCTTCATCGAAATCTGTGTTTGCCATTGTATTGTCTGTTTCAAACTGATTATTAAAAATAAAAATGCCTGTTACAATCAAGGCTATAGCTATGATTATAATTACATATCTTAAATAAAGTTTTTCATTTTTCATTTTTCATTTTATCCTAAAATTTTAAAGACGAATATCAGATAATATATAGATATTCCAAGCATTATCAGTCCTGCAACCAGGTTAATAGCCCTTCTTTTCTTCGTTAAAAATCCCATGACAGCCTGACTCCACTGGGCAGAGATTACTGAAAATATCAGAAGAGGAAGAGCCATACCAATCCCGAAGAATGTGAAATTGAGTAAGTTGGTTGCAAAATCCAGGGTAGAGGTGCTGATAGCGAATAAAACAATGAGGGCTGCCGGATTGCAGGGTAAGATTATTGCTCCGAAGAAGAATCCAAATACGAAAGAACTAGTCAAAGGATTTTTCGTGAGGGGCGCATTGATTTTTTTTGGAATAAGTTTACTGAAATCAAAATTAAATATTAAGAACAAGCTAACGATTGCCAAGATACCAAATGCTATCGGGGAAATGATCCCGATAGCATTGGTTAGAGAGGTCTGGAGGAATTTGGTAAAGATAAGCCCTACCAAAAACATAGAAACAACGACACCTAAGGTGACTATTAATCCGAGAAGGATAAATGTTCTTTTTGATTCCTTTCCTGAAAACTGATTAGATAGATATGCCAGAAAAGCAGGATATAAGGGAAGGACGCAGACAGCCCCTAACGGAGCAAAGACCCCTGCAAGAAAAGATATCCAAAAATTAACTAAGACCCCCATTTCTAGCACCCCCTGGCTATCTCTTCTTTTAACTCATCTACAGATTTTACCCCTGAACCTAATTGTCTCGCATGTTGCCCATCACATATTAAGACCATCGGTACAGAAGGCGCATTGACAATATCTACTCCAAACTGATCAATAAGAGACTGGGTGAATTCCACAGGAGAAACAGCATAATACCAGTTGAATCCATTGTCGTTTATGTGTTTCATAACACGATCCTCGTCTTCGTTCGGGTCCATATCAATAGAGATGGAAACTACAGAATCTCCAACTTCTTCGTGAAAATCTCTCGTTACTCTCTGCTGTCTTGTGCAGGTTGGACACCAGACAGCAAAACTTTCTAGCAAAACAGGTTTATCAGAGAATTCACTAATCTTGAAATTCTCTCCTGTTGCAACATCTTTTAATTCCAGATTTATCCATTCAGCAGCAATTTCACTCTGCACACTTTTTTCTTCTCCTTCTGAAAAAACCAAAAAGATAATTCCCAATACCACAACAAAAACTATAATACCAAATAACACCTTATTATTTCTCATTTTAAACCACCTCAGCTCTCTTTCTTAGGCTGAATATATCCTTTCAATAAAAGGTTTCCCATCTCTGAAAGTTTTACAAGAAGTTGATTATTTCTTTCCTTGACAACAACCAAACGAAATTCCTTCAGTCCCTTATATTTAAAATTCCCATTAATATGATATGAAAGAAGAGAAATAGACATATCTAATTTTTCACTCAATTCTTTTAGGGAGGTATAATTTTCAGAATCCAGCGTTTTAAGAATCTTTAATTTTCTCTCGTTTAATTCGTTATAATAAGATAGCTTCATTATAGGGAGAAGCATTGTCCTGTCCCCTTCAACACCGAATGCTTTCAGGCCGTTTGCAAAACTAGCACTCAAGGCAGAACAGGTAGTCATTCTGTCTCCTGTCGCGACATTGACAATTATCTCGTCCTGATTATTGTGGGCACACAATTCTCCAAATATTTTGAACATCTCTTCTAAATTATTCTCCTTCAATTCAATAATTTTTGATTTTATCGTGAATTCGTCTAATTTTCTCGCCAACTTTTTTGCTTTTTTCATATTCTCGTGTGGAGTCAACAGGAAGACCTTCTCGGTAGGAAATTCCTTTATTCCGACAAAAAGAGCCTTTAAATTATCTCCAACAGGAGCTATCACCTTGTATCCCATGAGGAGTTTTAGGAAAATGGGTTTAAAATATTTTGTTTTGTCTGTCAAAAGTTAGTTTTGATAAAATATGTTTTGAGAATTCAAAGTTAAAACTAAATAAAAGGATAATTTCTATTTTTTAACCAAGGAGGTGTTTATGGAAAACCAAATCCAAAAAGATTTCTCAAACGTAAAGAGGGTAATAAGGACTCTTGAGTGCGATGAACTTTTTCTTATGCAGTGTCTGCACACACAAGATGATATAGGAAAAGAGGTTGAGGTAGAAATAGAAATTAAACAATGCATAATAGAAATTGAAAATATATAACGTCAAAATTTTATTTGGGTATTTAAAAGAAAACTTTATATAGATATTTCTTGTTCTTTAAAAAATAAATTTAAGGAGGTAAGATGGAATATATAAAAGTTATAAACAGAATTTTGCTTGGGTTGGTAATGCTCATTTCAGGGCTTTTGAAACTCTTTGTGATGGGTCCTTCTGCAATAGTGGGAATGACTCAAGGAATAGCCTTATTTTCATGGGCTCCGGTATTTTGGGCATGGATCTTAATCCTTTCCGAGGTTGTCTTTGGAATAGCTATTCTGGCAAATTGGAAACTTGAATACACGGTTATTCCTCCGATGGTGATTCTTCTGGTGGCCGCATTCACAGTTTACTGGGGAAACTGGTCACAGGTATTGATTCATCTAGTAGTTATTTCTAACTATGCTCTTATTGCTGGTTGGAAAATAAGGAAGAGATAATTTTTTATTTCTTCTTTTTCTTTTTATTTTTTAAAATGAAAAAAGTAATAATCATAGGCGGAGGATTCGCAGGATCTTTTGTAGCTAGGAAATTAGAAAAAGAAAAGTTTGAGATTACACTCATAGACACTAAAAATTATTTTGAATTTACTCCTTCTATCTTAAGAACGATTGTAGAACCAGAACACATCAAGAAAATTCAGGTATTGCACAGGCATTATCTAAAAAAAACAAAAATTATTATTGGTGAAGTAAAGGAGATTTCAAAGAATTCTATAAGAATAGATTCAAAAAAATTGAATTTTGATTATCTTGTGATAGCTTCAGGATCAAGTTATACTCTTCCTATTAAGGAGCAAAATATAATAATTTCTACAAGGGCCAATCATTTAAGAGACTCTTACAACGATTTATGCAAGGCAAAAAAAGTATTAATTGTTGGTGGGGGGCTCGTAGGAGTTGAACTGTCTGCAGAAATCTTAGATCATTACGATGATAAAGAAATAACAATTGTTCATACAGGAGAGAATGTTATAGATAGGAATCATAAAAAAGCTATTGAGCTTGCTGATAAATTCCTAAAAAAAAGAGGGGTAAATATAATTTTCAATGAAAGAGTTATACAAAATAATAAAGGAGTATTTATAACGGACAAAGGAACCAAAATAAAACCAGATATGGCTTTTTTATGTACGGGAATAACCCCTAATTTCGAATTCATGAAAAAGAATTTTTCTTATGCCCTAAATAAAAGAAACCAAATAGAAGTAAATCCTTATCTTCAAATAAAAAATAATGAAAATATTTTCTCGGCAGGAGATATAACCTCTATAAAAGAGGAGAAAACAGCCCAGAACGCAGAAAAACAAGCAAAGATTGTGGTCAAGAACATCTGCAGGCTCGAGAAAAAGAAGAAATTGTGTAGATATGAATCAAAACCAAATATCATAGTAATAAGCCTTGGGAAGAGAAACGGAATTCTCACACACAAGAGCTTTATAATTAAGGGACTAATTCCTGCTTTTATGAAAAATTTTATAGAATATAAGAGTATGAGAAAATACAAAAAATAATTCTTAAGCTTTTTAAACATATTTTTCTTTAATATGAGAAGATGGTGTTTTATTTACCTATTTTTGGAGCAATAGCAATGGCTTCTGGGACGATTCTAGAAAAAATTGTTCTGCGAAAGAAAAAAATAGATGTAAAGCTATATCAGGTCGCTGGTTTTTTAGCAATAGTTTTGGTTATGGTGCCTTTTATCTATTTCTTCTGGAAACTAGATCCCTTAGCCTGGGAATTAAAAAATATCTTTATTTTTACTCTTGTTGTCTTCTTTTCTATCATAGCAAATCTCCTGGTTTTTTACTCTCTAAAAGGGGAAAAACTCAGTAATCTAGAGCCTGCCAGAATTCTAGAGCCTCTATTCGTCATATTACTCGCAGTAATCTTTAGTTTCTTTGTATCAAACCTATATGAAAGAAACCTTAACGTAATCATCCCTGCATTAATCGCCGCATTAGCCCTGATATTCTCTCATATAAAAAGAGACCATTTAAGATTTAACAAATATTTTATTGCTGCAACTATTGGAAGTTTTTTCTTCGCAGCAGAACTTGTGATCTCTAGATTAATTCTTGACCTTTATTCTCCCCTCAGCTTTTATTTCTTGAGAAGTTCTGCGATTCTTTTATTCAGCTTTCTTTTATTCAGACCTAGTCTTAAAAAAATAGATACAAAAGCCAGATGGCAAATATTAGCAGCAGGAGCTTTCTTCGTTTTCTATCGAGTCATCGTTTATTATGGATACATCAATATAGGAGTCATCTTCACGACACTCATGATAATGTTAGGTCCAATATTCATATACCTATTCGCAAAAATCTTCCTGAAAGAAAAATTAGAGTGGAGAAATGTTGTTGCAGGAATAATCATAGCAGCCAGCGTTATCTATGCTATCGTGGGTAATTAAATCAGTTTAGCCGATTACAACAATACTTATAAATAGAAAATTTGTGTTTTTTATAAGAAAAATGGCAAAATTATTGACAAGACACAGACCCGGTATGACGCTAGGGGAGGAACCCGGGGAGGCTGTTTGGGTACAACAAAGTGATGGTACAAAAGAAAGTTTTGACTTAGTAGGTAAGTTAAGAGAAGGTAGTTTGGTTTTTGCTGGTCAAGAATCAGTTAGATTCACACCAAAAAATACAGCAACATTTACAAATACAAGACCTCAAGCAGAAGATGCAGCAGTACAGCTCACAGAAAGATATGGTTTTGATTATGTCATGTTAGATGAAGATGATGAAAGAAGAGCACATTTCTATCTAGAAAAATAAAAATTTGTTTTTCAAAAATCACCAGACATTCCAGGGGGCATCCCCTGCATTCTTCCTGTATCTTTTCCTGTAGAAGCAATAACATCATCTATCCTGAGAATCATTATTGCGACCTCACTCGCAGAACTTATCGCCTGACTCTTGATTTTAAGTGGTTCTATTATCTTTGCCTCTAAAACATTCTCTACTTTATTCGTAAATAAATTCAGGCCGGCGTTTCTCTCCCCTGAATCGTGTCGGGATTTAAGTTCTGTCAAGACATCGATAGGATCCATTCCTGCGTTTTCTGCAAGGGTTGTAGGAATAAACTCTAAAGCAGAGGCAAATTCTTCTACAGCTAACTGTTCTCTTCCGCTGAGAGACTGACCAAATTCTCTTAGTTTCTTCGCAAGCTCTATTTCTATTGCTCCACCACCGGGAACAACCAGGCCAGATTGCAAAGAGCAGATAACATCCCCTAACCCATCCTTTATTGCCCTCTCTATCTCATCTATGACGTGTTCTGTTCCTCCATGAATAAGAATTGTCAGCGCCTTGGGGTTTTGACACCCTCTAATGTACGTCAGAGTGTCTTCACCGTGTTTAACTTCTTCGACAACCTGAGCATTCCCTATTTCAAAAGGGGTGAGTTCGCCCAAATTACTGACTATTTTTCCGCCCGTTGCTTTGGATATCTTTTCCATATCACTCTTCGCAACTCTTCTGCAGGCATAGATATTTTCCTTAGACAAGAGATATTGCACAAAATCATCTATTCCTTTCTGACAAAAAATAACACTTGCACCAGAATTCTTAACTTTTTCAACCATGCTTTTTATCTCCCTTTCTTCTTCCGCGATAAAACTCTGCAGTTGTTCTGGGGAAGAAATTGAAATCTTTGTATCAATTTCAGGATTCTTTAATTCTAATGGAAAATCAATAAGAGCTATCTTTGCATCTGTCACAGAAGAAGGCATGTCGTGAGAAATTCTTTCTTTATCTAGGACAATCCCTGAGATTAATTCCGTATCCTGAATTCCGTCTCCTTTAGATTTTTCAATCTTAATATCATTGATATCTATGTTTCTGCCATCCTGAATTTGTTTTATAGCCCTTACAATTATTTCCGCAAACTTTTCTCTTGCATCTTCTGCCCCCTTGCCTGTCATTGCAGTCAT
>CAZMIN010000027.1:0-8670 GCA_964566405.1 Candidatus Woesearchaeota archaeon
AGTCTGGATAGAGCGCTTCCCTCCTAAGGAAGAAGTCGTAGGTTCGAATCCTACCAAGGGCGTAAACCTTTAAAACGCGCTGTTTTTTATAGTATCAGGCGTGGATAGTATAATGGCAGTATAATTGGCTTCCAACCAATTGATCCGGGTTCGAATCCCGGTCCGCGCATTTTCAGGAAAAAAGTCTATGGAAGAAGAAAGAGAAAAAACAAAATTTTTGAGCAAAATAGCGAGATTTCATGACAAGCATTACAAGTTATTGCTCCTGATACCTGCAATAATCCTGGTGTTTTCTTTTGCATATATGTTTGTCTTTTATTCTAATACAGGAGACTTTATGGATAAGGATATATCCCTGACAGGAGGAACCTCTGTAACAATTTATGAAAAATTAGATACCGATAATTTAAAAAGAGAACTTTCCGAAGATCTCGAAAGCATCAGTACGAGGGAAATTTATGATTTTGTGACTAGAGAACAAAAGGCAGTGATTATCGAAACAAAGTCTGATGGAGAAAAAACCAGGGAGGTTCTCGAAGATTTTTTAGGTTATGAACTTACAGAGGAGAACAGCAGTTTTGAATTCACAGGATCTTCTCTGAGCGAGAGTTTCTTCAAACAATTATTGATAGCTATTTTACTGGCTTTTATCTTTATGGCGATTGTTGTTTTCATTATCTTCAGGACCTTTATACCTTCTGCAGCAATTGTTCTGGCAGCCTTCGCAGATATATTCATGACCCTGACAGTATTCAACATATTGGGATTTAAGATGTCTAGTGCGGGAATAGTGGCATTCCTCATGCTGATAGGTTATTCTGTAGATACGGACATTCTGCTAACAACCAGGATTCTAAAGAGGCACGAAGAACCCCTAAATAAAAAGATATTTGGGGCCTTCAAGACAGGAATGACTATGACCCTCACATCCTTGTTGGCAATAACCTTTGCATTGATTGTGGTGAGGTCTTTTTCATTAGTGCTTACACAGATTTTTACAATTTTAGTCATAGGTCTGAGTTTTGATATTCTAAACACATGGATAACCAATGTTTCCATACTTAAATGGTACGAGAATAGAAAAAGATGAAAATTAAATTAACTTGGAAAATCTGGCTTTTAATAATTATTTTGGTTTTATCTCTATTAGCAATTGTTCCCTTGAACCCCTTCCAAAAAGGGGTCTTGGTAACTAGTGTAGAACCAAATTCAACAGCATTTGAACAAGGATTTAGAAAAGACCAGATAATAACCGCGATTGATGGGGTAAAAGTAGAAACTTTAGAAGATTTTTCAGAATTGTTTCGGAAAAAATTTATTTCTAACCAAAGCACAAAAATGATATTTTCTACAAGAGATTCTGAAATAATATATTTTTCAGATAAACATCCTGAAATAACTGTTTCAAAAATACCAAAGACAAAGATAAAGTTGGGTTTAGACCTTGTAGGTGGGGCAAGAGCATTGATACAGGCAGAGGATAAAAAACTCTCTTCCACGGAAATGAGGGATTTGGTATCTATAACAGAGAATCGTCTTAATGAGTTTGGGTTGACAGATCTAAAGGTACGTCCTGTCTCAGATTTAGCAGGGAATAATTTCATGCTTATAGAAATTGCAGGAGCCACTCCAAAAGACCTTCGCGACATTATCTCACAACAGGGAAAATTTGAGGCAAAGATTGGAAACGAGACAGTATTTGTGGGGGGAAAAGATAGAGACATAGCATCTGTTTGTAGGGGAGATCCCACATGCGCAAGAGTAGATAATCCACAGAATTCTAATGGAGGATATGTGGCTCGATTTAGTTTCGGGATAACTCTGAGTGGAGATGCTGCGCGAAGACACGCAGAAATAACAGAGAAGTTACAAGTAAACTCAACACCAGATGGAAACTATCTGGAGAAGCCACTAGATCTCTATCTAGATGATAATCTCGTAGATAGTCTTCGGATAAGCGAAGGCTTGAAGGGAAGGGTAACAACACAGATACAGATTTCTGGTTCTGGAAGTGGAGAGACAGAAGATTTAGCATATCAAGATGCAGAAGCATCCATGCATAAATTACAGACAATATTGATAACAGGAAGCCTTCCTTATAAATTAGAAATAGTAAAACTAGACACCATATCCCCTACACTCGGAAGCGAATTTCTAAAATCTATATGGATGGCGGGAGCTGTAGCACTTCTTGCGGTTGCATTAATAATCTTCATAAGATATAGAAAATTCAAATCTTCAATAGCCCTTTTAATAACAAGCATCTCCGAAATCATAATCATACTAGGAATAGCATCTCTGATAGAATGGAACATAGATCTTCCAGGAATAGCAGGAATATTAGCGACGATTGGAACAGGTATAGACCAACAGATAATTATTCTCGATGAAGCAAGAAGAAGCACTTTCCTGAGCATAAAACAGAGAATGAAGAGGGCGTTTTCGATTATTCTTGGCGCATATTTCACTGCAGTAGTTGCAATGCTTCCCCTACTCTGGGCAGGAGCAGGATTGTTGAAGGGATTCGCATTTACGACCATAATAGGAATTACTGTAGGGGTTCTAATCACAAGACCGGCATTCACAGATATGGTAAAGAAAATTGAGGAATAAAATTTTTAGTTGAGATCATAAACACTAATTTTTAAGATCATAATCTTTAAAAATAATTTTTTCATTTGTAATTTATAAAAATTTAATAGAGCTTACAGAATAAAAAAGGTTATAAAAAAGGTTAGAAATATTTATAAATAAATTTTTTATGATGATAATATGCTAAAAGAAATACACCCAAAACGAAGAATTTTAGATATGGGGTGTGGAGAGAAGAAGCTAGCCCATAAAAAGAGGTTCCCAAATTATAATTTTATGGGGGAAGTAGTTGGATTAGATCTAAACAAAACAGAACAAACAGATGTGGTTTGTGATTTAAATAAGGGTAAGATACCCTTTAAAGATAATTATTTTGACATAGTTTATACCCACCATTGTTTAGAACATCTCGAAAATCCTGTCGAAGTTCTTTTGGATGTTCACAGAATTTTAAAGAAAGGAGGGTATTTTTTAATTAGGGTGCCACACGTTTCTTATATAGGTTCTATGGCAGATCTAACTCATATCCGATTATTTGGTTATTCCTCTTTAAATTTTCTTACCCAAGGAGATCATGCCCAGTTAAAGAATAAAGAAAGGTTTAAATTAATTAAAAGAAAGATTATCTTTGGGAGATTCTACAGATCTCTTGGAATAGAGTATTTCGCTAATCATTTTCCAAATATTTATAATTGCTTTTTTGAAGGGATTTTTACTGCAAGAGAGATGCATTTTGAATTGAAAAAATGTTTATAAATTTTTTTTCAATTTCCCCATAACCGAAAGTTTTTAAATGCCAATTTCAAATAAAATATATGGTCTTAAAAAAGAAAGAAAATTTATTAGCGAGCATTGTCATCCCTTTCTATAACGATGAAAAAACTGTTGAAAAAGTTGTAAATAGTGTTTTAAATCAAGATTATAAAAATATGGAAATAATTCTTATTAATGATATGTCTAAAGATGAAACTTTGAATAAAATAAATAAATTTTCTAAAAATAAATTTGTTAAGATAATCAATAATGAAAAAAATTTAGGACTTGTTAAGTCTTTAAATAAGGGAATCAAAAAATCTCGTGGAGAAATAATTGTAACTCTTTTAGGAGATTGTTATCCCCTCAATAACTTTTGGCTCAAAGAATTGCTTAAACCTTTTAAAGATTCAAGAATTGTTGCCTCAACAGCTAGAGTAAGGTATCCTTCGTGGCTTTGGGAAAGATTTGATCCTTTAACAAGAGAAATTACAAAAAAATGGGTAGGGGACTTCTTATCAGGACTTGATCAAAAAGGGGTTGCATATAGAAAAGATTCTCTTTTAAAGGTTGGATTTTTTGACGAATCCACTTTCAAAAATTTTGGAGAAGATTTCGATATGACCTTTAAATTAAAAAAGATTGGAAAAACATTTCATGGAACTAAAGGGATAATAATTCATGAAGATCATTATGATGTTAAAAGAGTAATTAAAATTTCAGAATCCTATGGAAGAGCATTTGGTTTATTGTTTAGAATTTATGGTTTTTCATTACCCCAATTAAAAGGAGGTCTATTAAGGGCATTCTTCCCTTTTTGGGCAATAGGTAAATTTCATAGAGATCATAGAAATGCAAAAAATAAACCCACGGTCTTTTTAATTAGTTTAAAAATGAATTGGGTTTACACAGTCAATTTTTTAAAGGGATATCTAAAAATCAAAGATTAATTTTTTAATTTCTATCATATAAGATTCAAGAGATGGTCCAAGATAACTTATATTTTTATTTTGCATATTTCTATATAAAAAATTCTATACAAGGACCTCATTTGGGAAACAGGTCTAAATTGATGTATAGAGAAGTATTTATAAATCATTTATTTTTTCAGGACACATGAAAGTGAAAATGATTTCTCCCACAAGAGAGTCAGAGAAAGCAATTTCTGCAGTTTCTTTAAATCTAGTAAATGGAATAAAAAGAGAGAGGTTTCCAATTGATATATTAACTTATTCTGCAGGATCCCCTTTTTCCTTTTTCAGGCTAATTAAAAAACTTAAAATTTATGATACAATTCATATCCAGCATGAATATAATCTATTAGGTTACTATGGATTGCCATTTTTCTTCGTTTTCTCCTTCCTTTCTCTCTTAAATAAAAAAATAATAACTTCGATGCATACAGTCTTACCCAAAAAAGAGAGGATTAAGGAGAGTTCGATAAAATCTTTTTTAAGAAAAAATTTTTATGTTCTCCAAAACTGGTTTATCAAAAAAACCTCAGATTTAGTTATTGTTAATGAAGATTTCCTTAAAAAAATTCTTATAGAAGATTACAATTTTGAACATGAAAAAATAACTGTAATCCCTCAACCATTGATTGAAAAGCCCCTTTTAATAAGCAAATTCAAGGCAAAAAAAGAACTAGGGATAACAGGAAAAATGTTCCTCATTATTGGAAATTTAACAGAAGATGTTGGTGCAGATATCATAATCAGAAAGGCTGGGAAAATAGGAAAGACAATAATTTTTGCTACAAATCCAAGAGGGGTTAATGTAAGGAGCAGAACTAAAACACAGAATTATATAAATTTTAATAAAGAGATTGTAAGAAAAAACAAATTTGAAAAATTTGTAAGATTTGACTTAAAAGAAATACCGAATGATCTTTGGTGGAAATATTTTTCAGCCGCAGATATTATTTTGCAGGCATATAGAGGGGGGATTAGAAGTGGAATTTTCTCAGATGCCATGGCTGCAGAAGTTCCTGTAATCGCAAGCAATATTCCTTTTTTTAGGGAAATGGCAAAAAAATACAGAAGCCTGAAAATTGCAAAAAAAGGGGAAGATTATCCTATATTAATTAAAGAAGCCATAAAACCAAAAGAATATCAAAGGATGAAAAAGGAATGTAAACGATACAAAAAAGAGAATAGTTTATCTATAATCTCTCAAAAATATAAAAAGATTTATTTTAATTTAAACAATCCTACAATCCCACCCGCAAAATAATTTTCTAATTTTACTTAACTACTTGAGATAAATTTAATCTCTATATACCTCACGCTAAAGAGCGAGGATTCATTTTTTCTTCCATAGCATTTCCATTGTCTCATCGTTTTCCTTAAATCCACAAGATTTGTATAAATTTACAGCTTTTTCATTATCCTTAATAACCTCTAACCGTACTTTATCATGATTTTTTAGCATGGTAAATATCAATTTCTTTCCAATACCTTTTCCTTGATGACCTTCCTTTACCATTATTCCAAGAGTTTTTACATCACTGGGTCTCAAAAAAAATAAAAAGACAAACCCCACAACTTCTTTCCCCTTCAAACACATAAATCCGTATGTTCTTTTAAATATAAAACGCAAGAAAAAATTTCTGAAATTACGAGCAAGTATGAAAGTGCTTCTCACTTTTTCCGAACTATTTTTATACATAGACCAAACTCTAAAAACATAAAAAAAATTTAATTTTTTAATTTCATACGAATTTTCTGTTTTCATTATATTCATAAAGATATTCTCGTGTTTTAGTGTAAGAGATTCCTCATTTTTTATATTCTTTTACTCTTATAAACTTTTTCATTGAATCATAGAGTTTTTTATAATCCTTCGCAATAGTCAATAATTCTTTTATTTTTGATTCCATTTCTCTTTACAGATTTAAAAATATCTTCTAATAAATCTCTTTTAAATCTCGCCTCAAAAAGACCATGTATATAAAAAGAAGCCAGATCTCTTTTTTTGATTTCTTTTTTCATAATTTTTAATATTTCATCGTCCCTTTTCCCGATTGATATGAGGTGTTCTATTATGGGGGTTCTATCTTTCCCGCAGATAGTAATAGGAATATTTTTCATTTTCCCGTAATAAGCAGGTTTTTCTCCCACAAAATCACTTATAAATTTAATTCCGCTTTTTTCCAAAACTTCCAACACTTTTTTATTGGTATTAAAACCAGGAGCGGCAAAACTCGTTGGTTCCCTATTAAAAATCATGACATATTCTCTTTTTGCTTTCAAAATGTGTTCTTGGATGTCAATATTATTCAAGTTACGGGTCCAGGCACGGTGTTTCCACCCATGAACACCCAATTCATGACCTTCCTTAAGAATTCTTTTCAATATTTTTTTATTAGCCCTCACAAAATTTTTTGGAAGTAAAACCATCCTAGCCTTATCCCTCAAAGACCACACATTAATTTTTCTTTCTCCAGAGCTACTCAACTTTTTTCTATTTCTTAAGAGTTCAAAAATGTTTGATTCTCCACCCATTACTAAATAGAAACTAGCCTTCATTTTGTACTTGGCTAATAAATCCAAAAATTCAGGCAAACCCTTTCTTATACCTTTGTCAGATTCTAAATCAACCCTAAGAGTAAATGTTTTTTCCATTTTAAAGTGCTAATTGTGATGCTATTTTTGGCCCAAGTTTTTTTATAATGGGTAAAGGCAATGTTTTCCAGAGTCCAGTCATTTTTTTGTATTTGTCTTTTTCATCAGAATCCCCTTTGTCACCCACACCACCAAAAGAATATTTAAAATAAGGTCTTTCATAGAGATCCCCTGTCCATTTTCTTTTAAATTTATAAATTCCGTAAGCATGAGTTCCTTTTTCAGCGTTTGGTTCACACTGCCCAAAGTCAAAAAATTTTATCTTTCTTTTTACTGCCCACCTTATCATTTCCCAATACAGCAGATCGTTTGGCTGGTAAATAAGAGAATTATGCTCTGAGAAATTATACGCTGCATACATGTAATCCTCACTATACAAGACTATGAGAGAACCTATTAATTTTTCGTTTTTGTAACAGTTTAATCCCCTAAAATTTTCCTTAAATTTTTTAAGTAAATTAGCAAAATATTCATAAGAATGCTGGGGTGTCCCAAAATTCCTCATATTTTTTATATAGAGGTCATAAAAGATTCTGAGTTCTTTCTCACTATCCATCTCTTTAATTCTTAAGTCAGATTTCTTCGCCTTTTTTATACCCTTTCTTGCTAGGCGGTCAAAACCTTCCCATAATTCTCCCTCTTTTTTCAATTTCAAGATAAATTGGTATCTCTTTAACTCCTTTTTGAATCCTCCTTCCAGAAGAATCTTCTCAATCTTTTTATAATCTGGAGAGAAACTATTGAGTCTTATTTCGAGGTACCTAGAATCTCCTTTAAATTTCTCTTTAATTTCATTTAAAACCTCTAAGATAAATTTTTTATCAAATTCTCCCATAACACCTCCAAAATCTAAAAAAGGAAGAGAAATTAGCCTATTTCCAAAAATTTTACTCTTGATAAGAAAAAAAGGAAAGATTGTTTTTACATCCCCCTTTTTTATATTCATATAATATATGGATTCACAATTTTTATAAGAACTTTTTATTGTGTCTCTCCATGCGATTAAATTTTGTGGGGAGATATTTTCCTGCTTTGATGTAAATTTTTCCCATAATTTCTCATTCTTTTCATTTAAAATTTCCATAATAAACCTAATCTTCTAAAGCTTCTTCATAAATTTTCTTCAATTTTTTATTTCTTTCTTTTATGGAGAGTTTTCCTTCTTCAATCATCTTCCTACCCTCCTTTCCCATTTTTTCTCTGAGCTTTTTATTTTCAATCAGAATAGAGAGCTTTTCCACAAGTTGTTTCACGATTTCAGGATGGACTTTTTTTCTATCCCTCACACATTCCTCGTATTTAAATCCAACACTTTTACCCTCTTTTTCTATTAGATAATTCTCCCACGAATATGGTGTTTTAATTAAAAATCCATTTTTTCCATTTTTTATTAACTCAGGAACACTAAAATTAGTTGTTCCTATAATGGGAAGACCAGCAGACATCGCTTCAAGAAAAACCACACCATAATTATCTTGGTGGGTTGGTAAAACAAAAATGTCTGAGTTAAGATACATCTTATCAAAAAGTTTCTCTCTTGAGAAAAACCCCTTTATTAATTTAAGTCCCGGTAGTTTTTTTAAGTTCTCATATTCTTTAGGGAATTCATCCCCTTTAAATTTTAATTCCAAATTTTTATATTTTTTAGTTAGTGTTTCATAAGCCTTTAACAAATCATGACTTCCTTTTCCATAAAATCCCC
>CAZMIN010000028.1:0-8213 GCA_964566405.1 Candidatus Woesearchaeota archaeon
AACCCGGGTTACATCCGCGACAGGGATGAGTCATAGCCGTTAGACCACGTAGGCATGATTACAAATACAAGAATCAACTTTTAAACTTTACGATTACGGTTTTCCGAAAATCCCCTTTAAAAATATTTCGTGACCCTTAAAAATCATAAAAAAACCTCGAGAAGCTTTAAAAACCTTAAAAGAAGTTAAGAAGCATCAACGGAGGTTAAAATGGAAGAAAATCACGAAGAAAAAAAGGAAGACCACGAAGAGAAAGAGGATTCCGATGACAACGAAAAGTCTGAAGAAAAGAAAGAAGACAACGAGTAAATCTTCTGGATAAATAATTCTATTTCTTTTTTTATTTTTAATAGCCCAAGAAAGAGGGCTCAGAGCATAGAGAACACTAAGAAGAACAGACTTCTAAAAAGATTTGGATGTTTACAACTTGTTATAAATAACTGCAAAAATCCAGGTCAGGATAAAGCCGTCAATAAATGAATAGACTGCACCTAGGATTGCGCCAAAGAAAGTCACGCTGAATCCAAAAGGACCGTATATGCTCATCATCGCATTGTTCCAACTCGAAGCATATCCAGGCCAAATCACCTCTGCGAGCACCACGAGGAAGACAGCTATCGCTGTTATGATTCCCCCAGCCAATCCAAACTTTACAGCATCTAATTTTGGTCTTGCCATTTTATTATTACAGGTATGCCCTCTTGAATGGTCTTGCCATTAAAACTATAAGTGCTACTAAAAACCAACCCCAATGGATAGAGTGTACTAAATTCATTGCTCCAGTCCAGACAGTTATAAGGAACAAGATAAGAGCCATTGAGCCAAACTTTATCAAACCTATATCCCATATATCAAGATTTTTCAGACCCCCCTCCCACATTTTTATCAATCCCATCATTTTTTACCTCCTTTTATTTTTTAATATCAATCTTCTTCTTTCCACCCATGTATTTATGAAGAACAGTAGGAATCTTTATGCTTCCGTCTTTCTGTTGATTGTTCTCCAGAATCGCAACCATTATTCTTGAAGTTGCGAGTGCTGTGTTGTTCAACGTATGTAAGACATAACGTTCTCCTTTCTTTCCAAGCCCTCTGATATTGAGATCTCTGGCCTGATAGTCTGTGCAATTACTCAAACTTCCAACCTCCCCATAATCTTTCGTTGTAGGGCGCCAGACTTCGATATCGTGGCTTCGTGCCTTCCAGTCTCCTAAATCAGCCGTGCACATCTCAACAACCCTGTAAGGTAAATTTAACTTCTTCATCAGCTCTTCTGAGCTTTTCATTAATTCCTCATAATATTTCCATGAATCTTCTGGCTTACAGAATATAAACTGCTCTATCTTGTTAAACTGGTGGGTTCTCCAGAGACCTTTCTCATTTATTCCATGAGAACCAATCTCTTTTCTAAAACACATAGAATAACCAAAGAATTTTAACGGAAGCTTATTCTCAAGAATTGTTTTATCTGACAACATCCCCAAAATTGCGTGTTCTGCCGTAGGGATGAGGAAGAGATCTTCTCCATCAATCTTATAGAGTGCATTTCGAAATGCAGTCAAATCACCCGCAGCCGCAGCAACCCTCTTGCTAATCATCAGGGGAGGCTCCACATATGTATATCCCTTCTTTTCCATGAAATCTATAGTGAAGTTAATCAAAGCCCTATTCAGAAGGGCTAGCCCATCTTTCAGATAGTAAAATCCACTCCCAACAACCTTTCCTGACGCGTCAAAATCTCCTAAATCAAGAGCCTCTATAATTTCTACATGAGTTTTTGCCTTGGATATCTTTTTTAGTTTTCCCCCCTTCTTCAAAACAGGATTATCCTTATCTGATTTTCCAGAAGGAACTTTAGGATGCATCAGGTTAGGAATCTCGTAGAGATTTTGCTGTAGTTGTTTGTAAATTCTCACTTCTTCCTCTTCTAACTCCTTTAGTTTTTTAGGAATATTTCGGGCCTTAGAAATCAAATCTTTGAAATCTTTTTTCTTTTTCTTGGCCTGATTTATAGATTCAGAAACTTTATTGCGTTCTGCCCTCAGCTTGTCTCCCTGTAACTTGAGGTGTCTCCACTTCTGATCTATATGTATGACTTTATCGACTATCTTAGCATCACGGCCTTTTTTCTTATTATTCTTCTTATAAATTTCAGGTCTCTCTCTTAAATCCTTAAGGTCAATCATAAAACAAAGAGAAAAATATTCTATTTAAATTTATTGAATAGATTTAAAAATAACGATGACTAAATTAACCCATGGTGGTAGGTGCTTTCGGTTCTCAAATTATAGAAATGTATAACTCGTTTGTTTCTCTATTACCTGCTCCCTTCCAGGGTTTCATCAACTTATTTTTACTGGTATTGCTAATCTTTATCTATTCCCTCTTTATATGGAAGTTCTATAAATTCATTGCCGAAAAAAACATCTTTGGATTACACTTAAACAAATATAACAAATCAGAACACCCATTATTTACAAAACTCGTCGCAGGAGGACTCTATTTTGTAGAATACATAATCATCTTACCTTTCTTAATCTTCTTCTGGTTTGCCATCTTTACTTTTTTTCTTATAATTTTAACAGAGGAGGGGGAAGTCAGCACAATCTTACTCATCTCTGCAGTAGTGATAGCGGCAATAAGAATGGCTGCTTATTATCAAAGAAGTCTTGCTGAAGAAATGGCAAAAATACTTCCATTCACTCTATTAGCAATTTCTGTCCTTAATCCCCTCTTTTTCTCTAAAGAATTTATCATACGAATTACATCTCGTCTAGGGGAGGTCTCTACTTTCTTCTCAGAAATAATAGGTTATCTCTTATTCATAATTATTCTTGAAATAATTTTGAGGTTGTTCGAATTTCTCTTCTCTTTATTCGGAATAGATGAAGAAGAAATAAAACCTAAAGAAGAAGCAAAAGAATAATTACAGATCTTTCTCTGCTTTAGGATGTTCGTGACCAAGTTTCTTTTTTGTTTTGAGATATTTAAGATGCTCTTTTCTTTCCTTATCGAATTTGTCCATATCAAACCCATAGTCACTAATCATCTTAGAGGTATAGTCCCCACCTAAAAAATGAGGAAGGATAACATAGTTTGCCCCTTCTTTATAGAATCTATTGGCATCCTCAATATTATGAGATATGACTATTACAATTGCTTTTTCATTCGTTTGTCTTACCTTATCTATCAATAAAAGATTTGTTTCAAACTCAGGTATTGTTGAGACAATCATCTTTACATCGTTTAAATCTAATTCATTCAAAAATTCATCATCCCCTATATCTCCGTACCTGGAATTAATTCCATTCTTCTTCAATTCAAGTATTGTTTCAGGGTTATAATCCACCACCAAATATTTCTTCTTTAATTTTCGGAATGAACGCAAGATATCATGGCCAATCCTATTATACCCGAATAAGACAAGCTCATAATCTCCAAAGTCTTTTTTCTCTTCTTTAACTTTCTTTCTTTCGAAAATAGATAAATATTTGGCTAAATAAGGATATATTTTTTCAGAGTACAGTATGAGGTATGTTGAACCCGCAATAGTTATTATACCAACTAAGGTAATGAGTGATAATATTTCATTGGTTAGATGGCCCACACTGATACCCAACACCACAAGAATAAAAGAGAACTCGCTTATCTGAGCAACCGTCAATCCTGCCTGAAATCCTATCTTCTTCTTATAGCCAAGTATACCCATGAGAATCATAACTATCAAAGGGTTTCCAATAAGGATGAATAAAGAGAAGATTAGGGCAGGAACTATAAACTGACCAATATCTCCGAAGACCATCTGGGATCCAAGGAGTATGAAGAACAGGATGATAAAAAAGTCTCTCAAAGGTCTCATTTTTGAACTAATCTCATAATGATAAGGAGACATAGAAAGAGCAATACCTGCGACCAAAGCACCAATCTCCATCGAAAATCCCACATAATAAAATAATGCCGCCAAACCAAGTCCCCATCCAATAGAGAACAAGAATAAAAATTCCTGAGATTTGGCAAAGAATTTAGACAAATGGGGCAAAACATAAATGCTTATCAAAAACAGCATGGCAATAAAAAGAACTCCTGTTAAGAGAGTTCCCAAAGGCAGACTAGATATGTTTAAATTTCCAGAGAAAGAAGATATTATCAGTAAAAGAATAATCACAAAAATATCCTGAACTAGTAAAAATCCAATTGAAATCTTTCCGTATAACTTCTCCAGATCTTTTTTATCAGACAAGAGTTTCATAATTATAATGGTGCTGCTAAAGGTCAATGCAATAGCAATATATAGAGAAACTATTACCGAGAATCCTAACAGTCTGCTTATGAAGAATCCAATCAGGGATGTGAAAATAATCTGACCCAATCCCGTTATCAGAGAAACTTTTCCGACCTCTCTTATGACTCTAGGACTTAAACTTAAACCTACAATAAAAAGAAGAAAGGCCACCCCTATCTGTGAAAATAAAGTTATTGTTTCTGTAGAACGAACAAGGTTTAAGAAGTAAGGACTGACTATCACTCCTGCAAGAATATAACCAATTATCAAAGGCTGTTTCAACAACCTCATTATTCCTGCGATTAAAACAGTTATACCGATAATTATACTCAATTCTATAAATACTTCCATGTTCACCTACCTTTCCTATGATCGAGATTTTTTCTTAAATTTCGTGTAGAATGTATATGCTCTACTATTTTATCGTGATGCTCTTCCAATTTTTTCTCAAATGTTGTTCTAAAGACATATTTTCCTATTAAAGAAATGAAGTAAAATACCATTGCGATTCCTATAAAAGGAAAGAAAATTGTGAATATCTTCCCTGCGTTTGTCAAAGGGACAAAATCCCCATAACCGACTGTAGTAACAGTAGCAACAGTGAAATAAACAGAGTCCAGAGTATTCCAACCTTCAATACTGGAATAAAAAAACGAGGCTCCTGACAATAGAATTACAAAAAAGACAACTGCAAAAATTAGCCTTTTATATAAATGCATTTTAATCAACCTTCTTTAACTTGGGATTACAAAATTAATGTAGTATAAAAAGGTTTTTAAACAAACGCTGAGAATTTATTAAATGCCAAAAGTAAGAATAAAACTAAACAGCACAGACGTAAAAATGATTAATCGTATCTGTGATTCTATAAAAGATGTAGCCAAAAAATCAGGAATCGCCATAAGCGGGCCTGTTCCATTACCGACCAAGAAACTAAAAATTACCACAAGAAAATCTCCTTGTGGAGACGGAACAGCTACTTTTGACAATTACGAAATGAGAATCCACAAGAGACTCATTGACCTGCCCGCAAATGAAAAGGTTCTTCATCATATAATGAGGATGCAGATTCCAAAGAACGTTAACATAAAAATAGAGATGAAAGACTAAGTATCAAGTTTTATAAATAAATTATTTCTCTTAAGTTCAGGCCCGTATCGCATAGTGGTTATTGCACAAGACTGGAACTCTTGGCCCTTCGGGGCGCCCAGGTTCAATTCCTGGTGCGGGCGTCATAAACTTTAAATAACCCCCTTTCATAAGCAGAACATGGAAAAAGATATTGGAAAAATAAATAAGAACGATACGACAGATATTGTGATAAGGGTTGACGATTTCGGAGGAAGACCAGGAGTCACAATAAGAGAATTTGTGACGAGTGAGAGATATACAGGATTCACAAAATCAGGAGTCAAGATATCTGCAGCAGACTTCCCTAGTTTCAAAGAAATGATCAATTCTATAACGGATGAGGATTTGAAAGCAGAGGAAAAACCGGCAGAAGAAGCGCCAAAAGACCAGACAACTTTAGATGCAGAGAAAAAAGGCGCAGAAGACATGCCTGATTATTAAAGATTTCTTTATTATTTTCTGGTAGTGCGAAAGCCTTAAAAAGTCCAAAAACCTCGTAATATCAAGTTGAGAGGGGGCGGAACAATCAGTTGAAGTTAGGTCTTCGGATTTGGCTTTGCTGGCTTCGGACGCCTTTCCCTTAACCTTTTTTTTGTAATTTTATCACACATATTTTTAAAAAGTTTTTTTAAGTATTATTTTCATGGGCGAGGGAATTTCCTGCATAGAATTATTGCAAAGGGTTTACGATTGTTTGTTTTATGAGCAAGTAGGGGAAATGGTTGAATTTGAAAAACCAATTGACATATTAGTTGCTGATGATTCAGACCACCACAGAATAAGGGAAGGTTATCTAAGATATACAGGAGGAAAAGTTGTTGCATTAGAAGATGATCGTTGGTTTGTGGGAAAAGGTGTGCCTTATGGAAGCTACCCTGCAGATAGATATCTGGGAGACCTAAGAGTTTGGACGGGCTCGAGACCTTTGGGCATTGAAAACTTCCCCGGATTCAGGAATTCTGCCCTTATTATTACAAGAAATAACAACATTGGAATAAGCAGTTGGGGAATGTTCACCGAATTAAGTGATTTGCTTACAAAGATCGATGACTATGACCTCACACCCAATGAACAATATACTGTAGTAAGGCCAGAATTTGTAGATGTAGTGGTAGAAAGGATAGAAGGTGTTATGGAGAAAAACTCGAGGGTTGCGGCCTAATCAAAAAGCTTTTTAACCTGTTTATAATTCTCATTCTCATGAAACCAAAGATAAGACAACCAATCGTCAGCGTTGTAGGGCATGTGGATCATGGAAAAACATCTATCCTAGATCGTCTTAGAGAAAGCTGTATTCAGGAGGGGGAAGCAGGGGGAATAACCCAAAAGATTTCTTTCACGCTTTACCCAATGGACCAGTTGAAATCAGCCTGTTATCTCATAGATGAATCAGGAATAAAACTCGACATTCCGGGATTTTTACTAGTTGATACTCCTGGGCACGCAGCATTCACAAACCTAAGAAAAAGAGGAGGAAGCCTAGCAGACCTCGCAGTTCTTGTCATAGACATAAACGATGGGATAAAACCCCAAACAGCAGAAGTTATCCAAATATTGAAACACAACAAAACCCCCTTCGTAATCGCCTTGAACAAGATAGACAATATCTCTGGGTGGAATAAACAAGATAAAGATTTGAAAAAAAGCATCGAATCCCAACCCCAAAACGTAAAGCAGATATTTGATGAAAAATACATGACACTCATGGGTTCTCTCCACAGTCATGGGTTTGAGGCAGACCTGTATTATAATATAGAAGATTTTACGAAAAAGATAGGTCTTGTTCCCTGTTCTGCAAAGACAGGGGAAGGAATTCCAGAGTTGATCATGATGCTCTGCGGCCTGAGCCAGAAATATCTGGGAGAAAGGCTGAAAATGGGAAAAGATCCTAAAGGTGTCGTCCTGGAGATAAAAAAAGAAAGAGATTGCTATTATATTGAATCTATATTGTATGATGGAGAACTCACAAAGAAAGACGAGATAGCAATTGCAAATCTCGAAGGAAAACCAATAATAACAAAGATAAGGGTCTTGGAAGAAATTCTGCCTTTGTGTGACAAATTCAAACCAAGAGAAAAGGTGATTGCTGCGACAGGGATAAGAATGCAGATTACAGAGAAAGCAGAGATTCTGCCTGGAATGCCTTTCGTAATTTATAAGGGAGATAAAAAAGAGGTCGAGAGAGAGTTCAAAAAAGAACTAACAGAGAATATTAAAACAGACAAACAAGGAATAGTTGCCAAAGCAGATTCTCTGGGAAGCCTGGAAGCTCTTTTGCTTATATTAAAAGAAAACAAGGTTCCTGTTGTGAAGGCAGGAATAGGAAAAATAAACAAGAAAGACATGGCTTGTGCAAAAGCAAACCTAGAGATAAACGAATTAGATGCTGTTGTCGTGGGATTCAACACAGATATAGATGAAGAAGCAAAAGAAATACAGGGAAATATAAAAGTCTTAACAAGCGAAGTAATCTATAAATTAATCGAAAACCTCGTAGAATTCAGAAACAAGAAAAAGAAAGACATCGAGAAAAAGAGATTGATGGGCCTGACTACATTAGGAAAGATAAAAGTTCTCCATAAATATGTTTTCAAGAACACAAATCCTGCAATCTTCGGGGTTGGAATAGAAACAGGAAAGATAGTTCCTAGATTAAATCTTATCGATGAAAAGGGAGAAAAAGTCGGAAGAATAAAAAACATGCAGTCAGAAAATAAATCTGTTGAAGAAGCAACAGAACCCCAAGAACTCGCAATCTCTATCCCGGGAATAAATTTCGAGAGGAGAATGAAAAATGTAG
>CAZMIN010000029.1:0-7517 GCA_964566405.1 Candidatus Woesearchaeota archaeon
AGCTATTCGAAGAGATACTTCATTGAGAATCTCCTGGGATTTTTCTGCAGCCATCCTATACCCTTTCGTTATCACAGTAGCATGTATCTTCTTATCAAGAAGCTTCTCAGCATTCTCCAGAAGTTTCCCCGCGATCATCACAGCAGTGGTTGTTCCATCTCCAACCTCACTCTCCTGTGTCTTTGCAATCTCCACCATCATCTTTGCAGCAGGATGTTCTATCTGCATCTCATCAAGAATCGTGACTCCGTCATTGGTTACAATTATATCATTCGTAGGAGATACCAGCATCTTATCCATTCCCTTCGGCCCTAAAGTAGTTTTAACTATCTCAGAAACCATTTTCGCAGCCAGAATATTGTTCCTCTGCGCATCTTTTCCCATTATTCTTTGGATGTCTTCAGGCATCAGAACTACTGGTTTGTCTACCATATTTATCACATCTTAACTAGCTTATTTAAGAATTGTTGTGATTGTGAATAGGTTATAAATTCAGAATATTAACTCTTCATTGAACACAAGGGGTATTTCTTTTTCGTTTAACATTCTTGAAACTATTCCTAAACAACCATCCCATGTTTCAGGAGGATTCTCCCATGGATTCATGCTACTTGAACTAGTCAAAGAATTTGGGCATGAAGTAAAATACCCCCCCATAACTTCAATAGGCCTGTTTTGGCGTATTTTTTCTAAATATATTATTACATCTTCCCAATCAAGTTCAAGAGGATTTGGATTTGACGGGTGTGTTTTAATAAAAAAACGATTAGAAAAAGAACCAAGCTTCTTATAACGTTCTACTGTTTCTTCAAGGATAATAGCTTCTTCGAGAGTAACCACAGGCCCCTCTGTAAAAGTAAGAAATTCGTCCATCCCTCGCAGATAGTTCTCATCAGACCTGTTAGAAGGTGTAAAGTTGTTAAATCTGTAAAAAGGGTGAACAGCTAAGACGAGATTTTCCCCTGTTTGAATGGGTCCGCCATCCATTGAATAAAACCCCGGCCACAATTCATTTAGACTCATGATTTCCTCATAAAGTTTCATTATTTAAGTATTATTGTGCTGGGTGCGATAGAAGGAAATCTCATAAAATTTATAAATAAAAGGAATCTAATATTGATATGAAAGAGATTTTAGTCGCAGCAGTTATGACACGAAATCCAGTGACTGTAAAACCAACAGAAAATCTCCTTAACTGTGCCAAAAAAATGGTCAGAAAAAAAGTAGGAAGTCTTCTTTTAGTAAAAGAAAAAAGGTTAGTGGGTTTTTTAGATCAAAGAGATATTCTATGGGCCCTTATTAAAAAATCAAAAGAAGATCTTTCTAAAATAAGGGCAATAGATATTTCCCCTAAAAAAATAGCAGTTATAAAACCCTCACTTACACTAAAAGAGGCTATAGAAAGAATGAAAAAATTGAAATTCGACAGGCTTCCAGTAATATATGAAAAAAAACTGGTTGGATTGATCACATCTAAAGACATTCTAAACTTCAACCCAGAATTTTATCCTGAATTAGAAGAATTTGCAGAAATCAGGGAAGAAACCAAGAAACTACAGAGGATAAAGAAGGCAAAAAATAGAGACTTCATGCATGAAGGAATCTGTGAAGAATGCGGAAATACAGATATTCTCTATAGGGTACACGGAATGCTTATCTGTGAATCTTGCAAGGATTCTATCTAGCTGCTTTAATTTTTGGGATCATTCCTTCAGTTCTCTCTCTGTTAAGTTCTTCATAAGAAACAGTATATTCACCATTCCCTGCAACCCTTGTTTCTCTTTCTAGCACTTCACCAGAGATTCTCCTTAAACGAACACCACATGTTTCAAAAAATTCTGGTGCTTGGATTCCATCGAGAACAGTGTAAAAAGATCTATTTATTCCTTCCCCCCATAAAATTAGTTTATATATGATACTCATTCTTCCATTAAAAATAAAAGGTATTAAAAGATTGCTATCTTTAGTTAAATATTTAAATTGAATTTCACATTATAAAGGAATGGCAGTAGGAGAAAAAGACACAGTATTTTCAAGCATGATTAAATATAATGGAATATTTTCTTTTGCTGATTTCTACAAGTTTTGCTACGACTGGTTAAAAGAAGAGACCCTCTTTGAGAAATTGATAGAAGACAAATATGAAGAAAAGTTAACAGGAGATTCCAAGAAAATAAAAGTGGAATGGACCGGAGAAAAAAAACTTACAGATTATTTCAGATTTGATATAAAGGTCAAATTCACCATAGATAATCTTACTGAAGTAGAGATAAATCAGGGTGGTGCAAAAGTTAAGACCAATAATGGGTCTGCAAAGATTGAAGTTAAAGGGATTCTGGTAAAAGATTATGAAGGAAAATTCCAAAGAACAGCATTCAACAAATTCCTAAGGAGTATCTATGAAAAATGGATCATAACCACAAGGATAAACGAATTCGAAGATAAAATAGCAAGCGATTGCGATGAATTTTTATCTCAGACCAAGGCCTATCTATCCCTCGAAGGAAAGAAATAGTTTATTTTTATCACCGAAATCCTTAAATATAAATTACTTATACTTGATATATGAAAAAGATACTCATCTCCTTAGCCATAATTTTAATGGTTCTGCCTTTTATTTTAGCGATAGAAATAAATGTTGAAAAAGAGAGTTCAAACGAAATCCTGATAGCGGGTTTGGATAAGCCAGCAATCATTGATTTAAAAATAACCAATAATGGACCTTCTGATAATTTTGATTTCTACAATCTTGTCGGATTCAGCATATCTCCTGTAGGAACAATACCTATCGGCTCCGGAGAAACAAAAGAAATAAAACTTGAATTTATCCCCTTAGGAAACATAAAAGAAAGGGGATTCTATACAATTTCCTATTTTATAAGGGGGCAAGACGGGTCGGTCGTTGAAGAACAGATAACATTTAAGATACTGAATCTGAAAGATGTCTTTGAAGTTGGGTCAGGAGATATAGACTTAGAGGCAAACTCCATAGGAATCTTTATCAAAAATAGGGAAAATTTGGAGTTTGAGAATGTCGACGTAAAATTTTCTTCTGCTTTCTTTGAACTAGAAGAAAATTTCTCTATTTTTGGAAATGAAAAAAAAGAATTCACGGTTCAGCTGAACAGAGAAGACTTTAGGGAATTGAAGGCTGGATTTTACACGTTAAAGGCGAAAATTGAGGTTGAAGGAGAGAGGGCAGATGTTGAAGGAATAATCAAATTTATAGAAAAAGATTTGGTCACAACAACAAAGAAAGATTTTGGTCTTTTGATTAATACAAAGATAATAGAGAAGAAGAACGAAGGAAATACCATTTTAGAGTCTGAGACAGTGATAAAGAAAAACATAATCTCTAGGCTGTTTACGAGCTTCAGCCCACAGCCAGATCTTGTTGAAAGAGAAGGGGGAACAGTCTATTATACATGGTTAAAAAATGTAGCACCAGGAGAAACTCTCGAGATTAGGGTAAAAACAAACTGGCTTCTTCCTCTGGTAGTTATCTTCTTCATAGTTGCAATAGTTGTTCTCGCAAAACAATATACAAAAACAAATTTAGTTCTAAGGAAAAAAGTCACTTTCGTAAGGGCTAAGGGGGGGGAATTCGCACTAAAAGTTTCAATCATAATAAATGCAAAGAGATATGTCGAAAGAGTCAATATAATTGACAGGCTTCCACCACTAGTTAAGATTTATGAAAGATTCGGGGGAGAAAAACCAGACAGAATCAATGAGAAAAACAGGAGACTCGAATGGAATTTCGAAAAACTCGAAGCAGGAGAGATGAGAATGCTTTCATACATAATTTATTCTAAGATAGGAATATTAGGCAAATTCGCACTTCCAACCGCAACTGCGATTTACGAGAAAGATGGAGAAATCCAAGAAGCCGAATCAAACAGGGCTTTCTTCATGGCAGAACAGAGGAATAAGGATGCTGGAGAGGAATAATGGAATCAGAAGAAGAAAGATTACAAACAGCCCGTAAGTTAAGGAATTTATTAGAGGAACAATTATCTGATATCGAATCTGTTCGCTTGGATGTTCAGTATAGGGGAGAATCTATTTTTTGGAATTATGGAGAACTTCATGGCAAAATCTCTATTATAGGGGAAGTTGAAAGGACTGAGACTGTTATGCTAAAACTTTCTCCAGTAATTGATTGCGACGGTCACACCCATTTACCTTCTAGTCTAAGAATTGTTGCAGATATACACGATAGAATAAAGAAGTATTTAGAAGAACATGGAGAAAGATATGAAATGTCTAAGGATATTTATTGTCTCAGAAGAGAGATTCTAGAATGTACCCAATAACAAACCTTAAAAATCCCTAAACTTTTTCTAAGATACCCTCTGTAGCTTAGTGGTTAAAGCGCCTGGCTGTAGTTTTTAACTAAGGTGGAGATTCAATAATGATTACTATGAAGCCCCAAAAGCCGGTATCTTTAAGGAGATGGTGCGGAAGAACCTTAGTTCTTCTGCAAAGCAGTCCCCGGGAGATCCCCAGTTCGAATCTGGGCAGAGGGATTTTTCAAATGACAGAAAAAATAGACCTGACAGAAGACTATAATATGGCGAAGGATGTTATTTCTAAATTAGGTTTCCTGATTGCCAGAGGTTTTGTCGATATCGAATGGATAATGGATGAGGCAAAGAAAGTGGCGGAACAACAGGCAAAAGAAATCAAGAGAAAGAGAGTTGTTGTTCACAAGGGTTAAATTCAAAAACATCTTTCGAAAACCAACAATGCTTATATAGGAGAAATTTCTTGCTTGGATATGGCACTCAAAAGATTAGAAATTAATGAAGATGGACAGATGACTCTCGAAGGCAGAGTTGTTCCTACAAGAAGGATTGGCCCATCTGTTATGGCTTACTGGAGAGCCGAAGTTCCAAAAAAAGGAGGAGAGTGTGTAACAAACACAGAAGAAATGCCAACATTAACTTCACCTTGGTTTCCAAAAAACGCGAATGCTTATGCCTTGGCTCTTGGGCGCCAGCCAGTAGAAACTACAATAAGTAATTCAGAGATGGCCCCATCGATGGTATTTGTCTCTGATACCGAAAACTATCATATTCATGCTCGTAGATGGACAGCAGTTCAGCTTTATAGGGTTCCAGAGAGGTGTTTTGAATAATGGAAAAAAATGGAAAAAGAGTAATTGAGGTTCTTGTTTGGGCATTGGCTATCGTAGCATTAATAATTCTAATCCTCATGGTCACGGGAGTTTCTTCAACAGGGAAATCGACAATTACAATTACAAATTCATATAATACCATTAATTCTGTTCCAACACAATCAACATACGCATACAATTACAAAAAACCTTATGTGGTTTCGGACAGATTTTCAGACAGAGATTATAGATACCTTGATACAGCAAAAATATATTATATAGACGGTAATTTACGTTATGCTAAAGATGATGACAGACATTTAAGATATTATGACTGGGGAAAAAGGAAAACAATAAAAGGTGTTCTTGGAAATGATGTAGACAGATATGAAGTTTTTATCGAGAATAGAGATTATGCGGGGGGTTATTTCAAAGTAGTTTTCCACTTTGAAGATTATTACGGAAGAACTTCCTCCAAATCTATGACTCGTTACATAAAACCATGGGGAGAAAGAGATTTTATATTTAGAGACATAACAGCGTCCGATTACAAATATGCTCGTTGGTGGTATGAAGTAACACCACAAACAAAGGTTCCAACAAAAGTTTATTACAATAACCCTCCCGCAATAAAAAGAATCCATGTGGGGTAAACATAGAAATATTTAAAAACTAAATCTTTCTTAAAAAAACAACAAAAAACGAGGTTGAAAATGGATGAAGATCTTAAAAGACTTGAAGAAGACGACGAAGATGAATTCATGGAAGAAATCAACAACCTAGAGTTAGATGACTAGGTTTACTAATTCTTTTTTTTTATTTTTTTATTTCTAGAGTAGCTTTGTTATTATCTTTATCTAATTCTTCAAAATCATAATCTATAAAAAATTCCAACTTATCCACATTTCTTTTCAGAATGAAAACATTGTTAAGGATGATAATTCTTCCGTGCCCAACTCCAAGAACATCGAGCTCTACTTCTTCAACCAATTTATCATCTGCATAGATATATATGGTTGCTTTTTCAGAATCTTTGAGTCCGTTGTTTCTGATTGTCATATTCACATCCAGATAAGCCCCACTCATGGTTGCAGAAACATTTTCGAGTGTGAGGTCTGGTTGACTGGGAAAAGAATAGAGCCAATCTAAAAGATCTATGGTATCTTGTCCTATCGTCTGACCGCATTTACTAATACTATACATCACATTGTTGGGGTTATTAGAGTGATCAAAGCCAAGAGCATGCAATAATTCATGGATTCCTATGTTCGGTCTAGAACATTTAGATTCCTTTATAAGAAGAATCGTTCCCCCATGTATAACATTGAATAAATCAGATTGTGTTATGTTTGAGGGTCCTCCCTCTCCTGCAATGAATAACCCACCCTCAAGCTTTGCCTTGCTATCACAAGTAACAGAAATCTCTTCTTCGCCAGATACAGGATAAAAAGTTATAGGAGTTAAATTTGAAATAATTTCAAACGCCTGTTTCATTTCACCACCCTTCTTAAGGGGGCAATTGTCAATCCTGTAAGAGATTCTTGAATCAGAATATCTCATGTTTTCATAGAACTGCATGGTCTGATTATCTAAAGCATTCAGACTAAAATTAGAATGACCCGGAGAACTCGTTCCATAATTTATGGTTCCAAGAGGAATAAACCAGTAGAGAACCAACAGAACGACTACAAAGATAATAAATATAAGACTAAAGACGACACCCAACTTCATAAAAAGAAAATTGTGATATAGATATATAAATCTATTTAAAAAAATAAAAAATAAAAAATAAAAAGAGTAAATCTACGCTTCTTCTTTTTCTTCACTTACTTCGGCGTCCGATTTCTCTGGTAGTTCTGGATTTTCTGCAGGTGCGGCCGGAGCTTGAGCTGGCTGAGCAGCAGGTTGCTGTGGTGCTGCTTCTGACTGAGCAGGGGCAGCAGGGGCAGCCGGAGCCGCTTCTGGAGCCTGTGCAACAGGTGCTTCTGGCTGTGTTTCTTCCTGAACTTCTTTTTTTTCTGTTTCTTCTTCCATCTTTATTTCAACCTCAAATTTAAGTCATATTAAAAGGAGGAATTCTCTTTTAAAGCTTTTGAATTACGAATGAGTTACAGATTAAGAGAGATATTTAGGCTGCAGGGTCTTGATTCGGATGGTAAACTATAGCAAATGAATTATATCTTGTACGACCAAGAGTATTCTTGTTTGTAGCCCCAAGATGTGACATATACTTAACCCCCCGCCCTTGTGCTCTTGTTAACAAATTCCTAAGTGCTTCCTCACTAGAAGAACCAGAACTCCTAACTTCCTCGTGTTCATAATCTTCGCCAAGAGAATTCTCACTCAAGGTTATTCCAAATTCTTTAGCTAATTCTTCCAAAGGTTTTTCTTTCTTTTT
>CAZMIN010000030.1:0-7332 GCA_964566405.1 Candidatus Woesearchaeota archaeon
CTTTCCGATTATCCCTTTAACATAAGGAAGATTGAAAACAGACTCTTCTGCAGATTCTCTGTCTTCTGCTTCCAAAAGAATATATCCCCTTAACCCATGAGGCCTCAGGACAGTGAAGGTATTCAGGTTCTTTTTTTCTATCCTGTCTGCTATCATATCGACTGCTTTTTCTTCTTTGTTCGTCGTTACTTTAATAATAAAAATCATTTTAGCTCCGTCTAAACCTTAATAAAACAAAGGATTAGTAATACTACTTAAAATTAGGGGTTTATAAAATTATTGTCTGGGTAAAAACTCTAATCCTAAGATATCAGGATAAATTTCCCACCTAGGAGATTCTTTACGGTTATAGGTTTCTTCATAAATAACTTTTGCTGCCTCACAGTCTGCTGGACCAGGGGTACTTAAACGGAATCCTACCGGCTCACTATTTAAGGTCATAATTGATTGTGTCCTTAAAAGGGTTTCTGCATGGTGGTGTGGGGATATTGTGGGGTGGCCAAATTCATGAGATACTAAGAAATTATTAGTATCATCTAAGCTTTTTGAAAGGTTTATCCTAAACATATACTCATTAAATGTTTTTGCGAGACCCCCTCCTAGAAAAGGAGCTACAACACCCCAACCAGAGTCAGGGAGTATTTCTACTGGCCATCCACTCCTGTCGATGTATTTTCCGATACTATAATGTTTTTCCCAAGGAGGTGTTTCTGGCGTATCTATCTGTACATGTAATCGCCTCCCATCAGTTAAACACATAATATCACTAGGGTCTAATATTTTTTCTTTAATAAAATTTTGCTGTTCAGGAGTAAAACGATATCCCTCCCCAGTCCACGGATTCATTTCTAAAGGATTCATATTAATTATTTCAATGCTATGCACTTGTGTTCTCTGGAATGTAGGATTCATCTCGTCGAGGTGTATTAAAAAATCAAGCCTGCTTATTCCGGCGTTATCAAGAACTTCGTTATAAGGGTATGCCCTTATCAAAAGATTTGTTGTGTCTCTCCCAGGAAATCTTATTGTTCTAACAAAACCAGGAACTAATCCTGTTGATACCACCTTATCAATTCTTGCTTGTAATAAAATTCCTGAAACTGCTGTTGTATCTAACCTAAAATCAAAATATCCTTGGAGGTCTGTATCCAATGCTTTCAGAAAAGTACTGTCCGCTGCATTATAAACTTGTATCCTTCCAAATGCACCCAAATCTGTTCTTGTATCTTGTAATTGTCCTGAAATATGGGATTTTGGTCGTGTAACTTCAACATAACTCGTGTCAGAAGTTACTTCATTTTTTGCCCTATCCTTACATTCTGAATAAAATAAATATTTCCCTGCACTAAGAGTTATTGTTGTGTCTGTTGGATTTGTTCTCGTTAAAATACTTGTTAAAATACTATCTCCTTTCATGACTCTGTAATCTGACATGTCGTTGTCGGGGTCTGTACATTTTCCCAGAACATGCGTTTCTAAAGGACTAATTCCTGAAGGAGGAGAGACAGAAAGTTCTATTATGGGGGGTTGTTTGCTGGTGGTGTAACTTCAACATAAGATGTGTCAGAAGTTACTTCATTTCCTGCCTTATCACCACATTTTGAATAAAATAAATATTCCCCTTCATTAAGCATTATCTTCATATCCGTAGGATTTGTTCTTGTTAAAATACTATCGCCTTTCATAACTCTATAATAGGCTATATCATCATCAAGGTCTGTACATTCTCCCAGAACAGATATTTCCAGAGGACTAATTCCTGAAGGAGGAGAGATACTCAACGATGTCTGTGGAGGGTTGTTTACAGGGGGTTGTGTAACATTAATACTCATTGGCCCATAACTTGCTGTTTGCCCCCTGGCATCTTTACAACTCATTCCAAGAGTTCCTGTTTCTGTAAAAGTGACAATAGTGTCTATAGGGCTTGATTTAGTAAATACTCTACTTCCTTTTGTTAACCTATATTCAGTTATTCCTTTATCATCTGTACACGTATATTGCGCCCGAACTTCTAAAGGAGACATTCCCGAAGTCGGGGAAATGCTCTGTGTTGTTGCCCTAGGGGGTGTATCTACAGGTGGTTTTATAATTGGTTCAGTAGGAGCATCTTTGCATCCGTAAATTGCTCCGGCACCCAAAAATCCTGCCGCAAGAGCAGTGTAAAATCCTTTTCTTACTCTATTGATTAAGTTGTCTTTTTCCATTGTAATTTAGAGGTAACCAATCTATATAAAAAATCTTCTTTTGAGGCTTTATAAATTTTGCTTAAACAAACGCCTTCATGACTGTGGAGATTAAGAATCCCAGAACACCCAGAGCAACAATACCCATGGCAGATACTTTTGCGACCATCTCGAACTCTTTTCGGGTTGGTTTTTTCAGAGCCATCCAGACTCTCCTGGATTTTGCAATGAATGCTTTTAATGCGTCATATGTCTTTGCCATATTTTTAATAGAAACAAGGAGTTTTTAAAATTATTCAAAGAATTCTATTCCGAGTTCTTCTTCGATTTCCCTGTGTTTTATGCTTTCCATGGTTTCTCCGTGGCCGAGAATCTGAGAACTCTTTACTCCTGTGACTATCAGTAAGACCCTTATAGATTTCTCCATGTCCTGAGAGATTTGCGCACCCCAGATGAGTTTGGCATCAGGGCTGAGCTTTTCCCCAATAGTTTCTATGATTAATTTGCATTCGTCGAGGCTCATGTCCTGTCCACCGACAATATTCACCAGTGCTCCTGATGCATTTGAGATATCTACATCTAGGAGTGGATTCTGTATTGCTTTTTCCACAGATTCTATGGCTCTCTGTGTGCTGTCTGACTCCCCCATACCTATGAGAGATACTCCTCCGTTCGCCATCACAGCCTTTACATCCGCAAAATCTAGATTAACCAGACCAGAAGTAGTTACCAATTCTGTGACTCCTTTAACAGCGTTTGTGAGTATTTCATCGGCAATCTTAAATGCCGTATGCAGAGGTAATTCGGGCGCTAGTTCGAGGAGTTTATCGTTTGGAATTACTATGAGGGTATCAACGACAGATTCCAATCTCTCCAGGCCATCCATCGCATTTTCGATTCTCTTTCTTCCCTCTATTGTGAATGGTAATGTGACGACGCCTATTGTCAATGCACCTTGTTTCTTTGCTAGATTAGCTATCACTGGTGCTGCCCCTGTTCCTGTTCCTCCTCCAAGACCACATGTGATAAAAATCATGTCGCTTCCGGCAAGCTTTTTCTTTAATTCTGATTCAGATTCTTTGGCTGCCTCTCGCCCTACTTTTGGGTTGCTTCCTGCCCCGAGCCCCTGGGTCAAATCTTTTCCAATCAGAACTTTTTGATCTGCGGTAGAATATAACAAATCCTGTGCATCTGTATTAACGGCGATGAGCTCTCCTCCTTTTATTCCTATTTCTTTCATTCGGCTCAAAGAATTTCCACCCCCTCCACCGACACCAACAACTTTAATCTTAGCAGATTGTTTCTTCAATAATTCGGCCAATTCCTGATCAATCTCTTTTACCGCAGGAGAAAAGTCTCTTTCATAGATTTCTTCCATGATTGGAGTAATTAATGGCTGTTTATAAGAATTATTGTGATTTTTTAGTGTTTTTCAGAGGATTGATTCCGAGTCCCAGAAAGTGCTTTAAGTAAGCTGCAATTCCGTATAAGGCATCTCCTACATCTTCAAATAAAACATTCTTTCTTGTAGGGATATAATTAATCCTTACATCTTCGTCTATGAGACCTTCTTCTTTAGCTTTCTTAAATAGAGACTTAAACCTCCATAAGTGAGAAGGATTTGAAACAACATCAACAACTTTTATTCCTTTTTTCCTTATAACTTCTGCAGAATAAAGAACATTCTCAGAGGTCTTCTTTGATGTAGGTTCAAATAAAAAAGCATTCCGAGGGACATCTCTTCTCCTCATATATTTGTAAATGTGTCCTGGTTGAGATGAGGGAAAACGCTCACCATATTTTTCATCTACGCTTCCGCTAATCAAAACAAAAGGAGCTCCTTCTTCCTGATTTTCATGAGAATGATAATATTCTGCTCCCCGCCCAGCCCGCTCCCTATCGGCCTCGTGACTTCCAGTAGGAACGAGTATTGCCTCTAATCTTCTTCCAGATAAAAAAACAAGCAGAAATAAGACAAAAGAAATTATTGTTAAGAGGTTAAGAAAGTTTAAGGGACCCCCACTCTCCAGCAAAAAGTTTCCCGTCATAGGAGATTTGGCCGAAAACAAAAAACTAACAAAAGCTATGGAGAGAAAAATGAAAGATAAGAGATTAAATCTGACCATTTAAAATATATACTGTAGGAGTTTAAAAAAATGTTGTTTCGTAAAAGAGAAGGTTAAGATAAAAGCTCATCAATTTTCTCGCAAACTTTTTCAAAATCGGGATTTTCTCCATCGATAAGAATGTCATAATGAGCATTTTTTCTAAAATCCTCAAATTCTCTCTGCCATCTTTCCATGCTTCTCTTAACTAAATCCAAATCTTCCCCTTTTTTTCTTTTCATAATTCTTTCAATTGCTCCTTCTTTATCCATAGTTAATCTGATAATAAAAAACCTCAATCCTAATTCTTCAAAAACAGGGAAGAATCTTTTATATTGTCTATCTATACTTTTATCCAGAATAAGGAGTTTGTTCTTAAAAGGGTAATTTCTTACAAAATATTCATTATAATCTTGGAGCAAGTTCTCGCTTTCCTCTTCTGAAAGAGAGAAAATTCTTGAATGAGATATTATGTCCCGAATAGAGTCGTTTCCGACTCTGACTGCCCTGTATTTTTCCCCAAGTTTTCTTGAAAGCTCTGATTTTCCAGAACCCGGAACTCCTGAAAATGCAATAATTAACTGTCGGTTTTGAATTTTTGTGTATTTTAATCTAGGAAAAAGTCTCCTCGAGATTTCATCAAACCTATTTTGTTTTTTCATTTTCGTCTTCGATTTTCTTTAACTCGGCATCGTTGGGATGAGTTTCCTTTATTTCGAGTTCTAATCCTAAAATCTCTTTATATTTGTCTTTGAATAGTTCAACGAACTGAACCATTGATTTTTCGACATCTAGAATCAGTTTTTTTTCTTTTACCTCAAACTTGAATTCTTTTTTGAAGAAAAATTCGTTGAGAGCTTTTATCTTTTCATCCAAATTATCTATTTTTCTCAAAACTCTTATTTTATATTCGACTGTCTTTCCTGCAAGAGAGTTATTAAAATCAGCCATTACTCTTCCCCCTGAAACAGTTAGTATCTTTGCTATTTTTCCGTCAAAATTAAACATGATTCCAGGAACAGGATTTACCTTCTGCTCCCTAAAAACCTTCATAGGAATCATCGTGATTAATTTCGGATCTCTTTTTCCGAATGCTTTCTCCGGTTCCAATTCTATTTCGTATTTTCCCAAATCCTTTCCGATTAAATGCTCATCCAACGCCTGGAGAAACATGTTTTCCCCCAAACAAAAAACAAATGGTTTTGCCTCGGTATTTAGGTTTGCTTTTTTTAAATCTTCTTTTATATTTGAATCGAAGATTTCTCCGCCTTTTTCTCTTCCAGTGAACTCTATTTCAATAAAATCCTTTTTCTGTAAAACCATATTAGTTATTCCTTGAGTAAAAATGTTTATAAATCTATTTTTTTTGGTTAAGTTATGGTTTTAAAAATTATTAATGCTACAGAAATTCGTGTTAGCACAAATATTCTAATGGATGGGGAGCCATATACTGTTAAAAAGATAGATATAAGCAAGACAGGAAAACATGGACATTCTAAAGCAAGGATAGAAGCAGCGAGCATATTAGGATCTAATAAAAGGGTCTTCGTGGTTCCGGGTCACGAAAGGTTTGAGGTTCCTTTAGTAGACAAGAGAAAAGGCCAAGTTCTTTCAAAAGATGATAAAGTAAGTGTTATGGATTTAACGAATTTTGAGACTATGGAAATTGATTGTCCTGAAGAAATAAAATCAGAACTTGAGGAGAACTCCAACGTAGAATATTGGGATATCGAAGGTAGAAAGATAATCAAAAGAAAGCTTTAAAGAGCTTTCATTCGTTCGTTTCTACGAACCAAAGGAAATTATAAAATGGCAAAAATACTTGCTGCACAAAACAGACTTTTCAAGAATGTTTTCGTATGTAAAAAGTGTCAGACAAAGATTAGATCAGACCCTCAAAAAATTTTAAAAGGAAAGGTGAAATGTAGAAAATGCAAGAAAAATGCATTTCGACCATTGAAGAAAAAGTAGGTGGTTAAAATGGCTGTAAGTTTTTTAATGTATGATTTAATATTTTTGTTCTTATTCATAATATTTCTCTCTATTTTTCTCTACACGAGGAGAAGAAATATTCGGAAAGAGGGGCTTTTGTTGTTGTACAAAGCAAGTTGGGGTATAAAACTGATAAACCACCTCGGTAAAAAATATAAAAGAACCCTTAATTTTCTGAGTTATGTTTCTATAGGCCTCGGTTATGTTCTAATGATTGGGATGTTTTATTTAACATGGGGTATTTTAAAGATATATCTCTTTAATCCGAGTATTGTTCGGGCAATAAAAGTTCCTCCCCTAATTCCTTTAGTTCCTTATCTTCCACAGGTGTTTAAACTGGATTTTCTACCTCCTTTCTTCTTCACATACTGGATTGTAATTCTTGCCATAATTGCAATAACTCATGAAATGGCTCACGGAATCTTCGCAGCCCATAACAATGTAAAAGTGAAAACGACTGGTTTTGGATTCTTCCCTTTCTTCCTTCCAATATTTCTGGCTGCCTTTGTTGAGCTTGATGAAAAGGTTATGGCAAAAAAGAAGAAGCTTTCCCAGATGGCTATCTTGTCTGCAGGGACATTTGCAAATGTTCTGACAGCTATATTTTTCTTCGGTGTTTTGTTGTTGTTCTTCTCTCTCGCATTCGCCCCTTCAGGGGTTGTTTTCGATAGTTATGCCACTTCTACAATTACAATCGCGGGAATTTCTTCTATAAATGGCATAGCCCTGACAAACCCAACTTATGATAGGATTCTTGAACTCACAAACGAGGAAGGTTTCAGCGAGATTGAGGTGGAAGAAGATAAATTCATGGTCACTACCAATATCTTGGAAGAACAGGGGGAAAATGAAGGGGAAATAATTGTATATAATTCTGCACCAGCTATTCGTGAAGAACTCGGGAGCATAATCACCGATATAAATGGGATTGAGGTAAGGGATCTTGATGAACTAATAACGGAATTATCAAAATATTCTCCTGGTGAGGAAATAACAATAGGAACTATTGTAGAAGAGGGTGAGGTGGAAAAAATTATTGTCTTGGAGGAACA
>CAZMIN010000031.1:0-7229 GCA_964566405.1 Candidatus Woesearchaeota archaeon
CAAATAGGAAGATTTATAAGTTAAATTCATCATTAATTTTTAAGGAAAATGACAGAAGCAGAATATCGTCAGAGATGTCTTGATGAATATCAATCGGCAACAGAACGATCAAAAAGAAAGTTGAAAAAACGTATGGCTAGTGGTTTAGCAGGAGGATTAGCAGTATTGGTTGGAGGAAATGTTTTAGATTCGGATCTTGTTAGAGGAATGGGTTATGGATTTCTTGGTGCCGGTGCAGCTCTATATTTAGTTCACAAATTTAATTTAAAATGAAAACACAAATACTAAACAAAAGCATTTTAGGAATAGTTTTTTTAGTTCTAGCTATAACTTTTGCTTCTGCGCTCGTCGTAGACACTAATTTTGTCACATTATATCCTGGAGAATCAGAAAGAGTCGAGGTTGAAATAGACAACAATGAAAATTTCGATATAGAAGACATTTCTATTGCTCTGGAGCTTTCCGATGTTCCTTTCACAGCTATCGGAAGCTCTGAAAAAGACTTGGATGATTTGGATGAAGACGATGATGACAGAGTTGTCTTTACACTCAGGGCATCTACAGACGCCACACCAGGAGATTATAATATTCCTTATACTGTTAAATACTTTGAAGTAAATAATGATACAGAGCTTGAAAAGGAAGGGACTTTTGGAATAAGAATAACAGCAAAGACAGAGATTGATTTTGCAGTAGAAATTAGAGGAAACGCAATCATTGGGGAAGAAGGAAGAATTTCTCTAGAAATAATCAACAAAGGACTCGGAGAAATAAAATCTTTATCTGTTCAGCTTTTACCAAATGGATTTGAATTGCTTTCAAAAGACAAGGTATTTGTAGGAACAATCGATGCAGACGACACAGACCTTGCTAGTTTCGATGTCGTATACAAAACCACAAACCCCACACTCTCTGCGAGAATAGAATACAAAGATTTCGACAACAATGAGCAGAAAGAAACAGTGAATATGCTTTTCAGAGTTTATACTAGAGACGAGGCTCTCGAATTAGGCCTCATACAAAAGAGCAAAACTCCTCTTTACAGCGGAGTTGCATTGGTGATTATAGTTGCTTGGTTTGTTTACAGAAAAATCAAGAAGAAAAGAAAACAGAATAGGAGGTAACTCCTATGATAAAAGATTATTTCTTGTTGGCTTTGGGAAACCTTAGGCACAGAGGACTTAGAAGCTGGTTAACTATTCTTGGTGTTTTTATTGGTATAGCTGCTGTTGTTTCATTAATAACAATGGGGCAAGGACTGGAAGCAGCAATAACAGGACAGTTTGGAGCTCTTTCTGTAGACATCTTAGACGTCCAGAACAAGGGTGTGGGGTTTGCTCCGCCAGGAAGCACTGTCATAGAAAAATTGAATGATCATGATATAAGAATAATTGAAGGGGTTCAGGGGGTAGAAAAAGTAATTCCAAGATTGCTCCGTGTGGGAAGTTTAGAATATAATGGCATAGCTGGTTTTGGATATGCCACGGATATCCCAGAAGATGAAGAGTTTAGAAAATTTATTTATGATCAGTTTAGTTTCGAAGCAGAAGAAGGAAGATTACTCAGAGCAGAAGACACTGGAAAAATAATGCTGGGAAATAACTTTCTCACCATGGATGATTTTGAAAAAGATTTCAAGGTAGGAAAAACCGTAAAAGTCAATAAAGAAAATTTTGAAATAGTGGGCTTTCTCAAAAAAACAGGCAATTTTCAATTGGGGGGTATGGTTTTCATGAACAGTGATGATCTTAAAAAACTAATGGATATAGAGGATGAATGGGATCTTATTGTTGTACAGGTAACAGATAAGGATGATATTGAATTTGTCGCAGAAGACATAGAAAACAAGTTAAGGAGAGATCGGAATGAAAAAGAAGGGGAAGAAACATTCAGCGTTGAGACACCTCTGCAGTCATTGGAAGCCGTAAACAATATTCTTAATATAATCAATATAATAGTCGTAGGAATAGCAATGATATCTTTGTTTGTTGGGGGAATAGGTATCGCTAACACGATGTATACTTCTGTCGTAGAAAGAACCAAAGAAATAGGAATAATGAAAGCTGTTGGGGCAAGGAATCGTGATATCCTATACATATTCTTGATAGAGTCTGGTTTTCTTGGACTGGTGGGTGGAATCGCAGGAGCAATAATAGGTCTTGGAGGTTCTTTGTTAATCTCGGGAATCGCTAACCAAGCATTAGGTGGGGATTTATTCAAGGTAGCCATATCTTACCCTCTTTTATTCAGCGCAGTATCTTTTTCATTCGTAGTAGGTGTTGCATCAGGGATAATACCTGCGATACAGGCTTCAAAATTAAACGTGGTCGAGGCTTTAAGAAAATGATAAAAGATTACTTTATTTTAGCGATGAGAAACCTGAAAAAAAGAAAACTTCGTAGCTTACTGACTATGGTTGGAATTTTTATTTCTATAGCAACAATCTTTATGCTGGTTAGTCTCTCCCTGGGGTTGCAGGGCGCTGTAGAAGAGCAATTTAGAGCCCTTGGAACAGATAAGATTTTTATACAACCTGCAACAGGATTTTTAGGACCTCCTGGAAGCGTCGGAGGAGTTCTACTTACAGAAGACGATGTCGATGTGATAAGTAAGATTAGGGGTGTAAAAGACTTTTCTTATTTTACAGCAGGAAATGCTAAAGTAGAATTTGCAGGAGAAACACGATATATGATGGTCTGGGGAATACCTCCGGAACATCAGGATGTTTATATAGAAATAGGAGCTTTCGAAGCAGAAGAAGGAAGACTCCTCGAAGAAAATGATAAGAATAAACTGGTTTTAGGGGTTCTTCATAAAGAAGGAAAGGTTTTCAAAAAACCAACAAGGGTAGGAAATAAGCTAACAATTAATGGTAAGGATTTAAAAGTAAGGGGAACACTGGAGCGTATCGGAAACCCTGACGATGATCGTATGATATTGATGGATATGGATAGTTTTAGAGAACTATTTGATATTCCTGAAAGGGTTGACATCATCATGGTTCAGGTAGATGAGGGAGAAGACGTCAATGAAGTCGCAGATAGGATAGAGAAAAAACTCAGAAATACAAGAGGCGTCACAGAAAAGAATCAGGACTTTAATATTCTTAAACCAGAAGAGTTGTTAGAGAGTTTTGGAAACATACTGAACATTGTAACAACCTTTTTGGCAGGAATCGCGGCAATTTCTCTGATAGTCGGTGGAATTGGAATTGCAAACACAATGTATACGTCTGTCTTGGAAAGAACAAATGAGATAGGAGTTATGAAAGCAATCGGAGCAAAAAACAAAGATATATTCATGATATTTTTCATAGAATCTGGTTTACTCGGGTTAGTCGGGGGGATCATGGGTGTCCTCTTAGGATACGGAGTGAGCAAGACGATAGAGTTTATCGCAGTCACACAATTAGGAACAGATTTGTTACAGGCAGCTGCGCCACCCTATTTAATCCTCGGTTCTCTCGCTTTCGGATTCGTTATAGGAACTGTTTCAGGAACTTTGCCGGCTGTTCAGGCAAGCAAGACAAACGTAGTTGATGCGCTGAGATATGAGTAAGATTTAAAAACTACTTTTATTTTTTAACATGGTTGAGTCAAAAATTGGTGAAATGGAAAGGAAATGCATATATTGTGGAGATCATGTTTCTGCCGAGAGTGTGATAGATTTTTGCGGAAAGTGTGGAAAAGATGTTTGGGGTGAAAAGATGTTTAATGCAATCGTCCAGAACATGGAAGAAGCAAGGGAAAAAGGAGATTTAGTCTCTACAAATACCATTGGTTTAACCCCCTTTGAAAGGAAATTTTTCTAAAAGATAGATTTTTAAATAGAATCTTTTTGGGTAAGTTATGGTAAGAAGGAAAAAGATTAGAACTCGTGGAAAGCTACAACTGAGCAGATATTTTCAAGAGCTTGAAAAGGGAGATTCTGTTACAGTCATTAGAGAACGCTCTGTGAATTTTAATTTTCCGGAAAGAATACAAGGAAGAACAGGCTCTGTAGAAGGAAAGCGGGGAAGAGTCTATATCGTAAAAATCAAAGATCAGAACAAAGAAAAAAGGTTTTTAATTGAGCCAATCCATCTAAAGAAGATAAAACAAGCGGTAAAATGATAAAAAGCAACAAACCACTAAGCATGCCAGAAGCCTTGGGATATATAAAAGGCGATAAAGATGTAGAAGTAGAAGTAAAGGGCTTCATAAAGAAATTTATAAAATTGAAACCGGGAGAAGCCAAAGAAATGAGGGAAAGGCTAGAAGCATTAGACTTATTGAAACTAAAGGCGGAATATGTACCAAAAGTAATAGATACAATGCCAGAAAACAATGAGGAACTAAATAAAATTTTTACCGACATTAGTCTTGATGAAGATGAAACAAAAAAGATACTTGATATTGTTAAAGAATACAAATAAGAAAAATGGAAAAAGAAGAATACGCAATAATCTTAGAATATTTACCAAACGGATACCCTTTGGAGAAGAAAATGATGCCCATAGCCCAGGCTATAGGGGAAATAAACTTAACTCTTTTGGAATTGGTTCCGCGTAGAGGGGAATCTCTTGAGATTGGAGAAAAAGTATATATCGGAGAAGGAAAGAGAGAGAAAATATACTATATTCTTGGAAGACTTCACAGAGAAAAATTGACAGAGGCAGCCAAAAAACAATTACAAGAATTTATAAGCGAGATAGTGAAGGGAAGAGAGAAAAGGTTCGTTGAATTTTTCAATAAAGCAGAAGCAATAAACAAAAGAATTCATCAGATAGAATTGCTTCCCGGATTTGGAAAAAAGCATATGCAGGAGATATTAAAGCAGAGAAAAGAAAAAGAATACGAATCTCTTTCAGAAATGAAGGGTAGGATACAAAATCTTCCAGACCCCCAGAGAGCTATTGAAAAAAGAATCTTCTCTGAATTGGCAGAGTTTGAGAGATACAAGTTATTCATATATTAAAGATGGAACAAAAACAAACACAAGAAAAAAGATATGAAGAAAAGGTTATAAGAATCTTGTCAGAGGATATAGAGGGTGGTATGAAGGTCTATCCTGGGTTGGCAAAGATAAAAGGAGTTTCCTGGAGTGTATCTAATGCCGTATGTAAAAAACTAAATATGGATAAAAACAGGAAGATAGGCTCTTTAACACAAGAGGAAATAAAGAAGATTTCAGAGTTTATAAAAAATCCAAAAATCCCTGAATATCTTTTGAATAGAAGGAAAGATTTTTCAACAGGAGAGGATAAGCACTTGGTTGGAAGCGACTTGGAATTACAGAAAGATTTTGATATTAAGAGATTAAAAAAAATAAAGAGTTACAAAGGAATAAGACACGGAGCAGGCCTTCCTGTAAGGGGTCAAAGGACAAGAGGTAATTTCAGAAAGAACAGGAGAAAAGGAGCAGGAATTAAAAAGAAATCAAAAAAGAAATGAAAAGAAAACACACAAGATATTCAAGACCAAAGAGACCTTTTGATAAAGAAAGAATAGATGAAGAGGCCGGAATAAAGAAAGAGTTTGGATTAAAGAATAAAAAAGAAATCTGGAGGGCAGAAGCAAAAATTAAATCTATGAGGGAAAAAGCAAAGAAATTAATTTCAGCGGATTCCGAAGAACAGAAAGCCCTCTTCACAAGATTAAAGAAGATAGGGTTTGATGTAAATTCAATAGCAGATGTTCTTTCACTTGATAAGAAAGACTATTTAAATAGAAGGCTTCAGACAATTGTAGTAAAGAAAAAAATTGCAAAAACACAGAAAAGTGCAAGGCAATTAATCACCCACAAAAAAATATTGGTTGGAGAAAAGGTTGTGAGTAGCCCTTCATATATTGTTCCTATTGATTTGGAGAAAAGAGTAATCTTAAAGAAAGCATCTGAGCATAAAAAATGAAAACAACAATAGAAACTATAAAAATGGAAAAGAAAAAAGCAGAAGCAGTCGTTAATATATACACATCTTTCAATAACACCCTCGTCCATGTCACAGACATGTCTGGAAAAACCCTGACAAAAGTTACAGGGGGAATGGTGACAAAGCACGGTAGGTTAAAGGCAAACCCCACAATAGCAATGTTCATTGCAAAAAAAATTGCAGAAAATTTACAAGAGAAAGGTGTGGGCTCTCTATATTTCAGAATTCGTGCAAAGACGAGAAATCCTGCTCCAGGACCAGGGGCAAGCACAATAATAAAGAGTCTTTCAAGGGAAGGGTTTAAAATACTAAATATTCTTGATACAACGAGATTCCCTCGTGGCGGTCCTAAGAAAAAGGGCGGTCGAAGAGGAAGAAGGCCTTAAAATGAAAATAATCGAAAAAAAACCAAATCAAATAGTTTTTATAACAGAGATGGAAGAAACTCTTGCAAACTCTATAAGGAGATATGTGAATCAGATACCTGTAGTAGCAATAGACGAAGTAGAGATTTCAAGGAACGATTCCCCCCTCTATGACGAGACCATTGCTCATAGGATAGGTCTGATTCCCCTAAAAAACAAATCGTTGAATGAGAAGAAGCCAGAGAAATTAAAGTTAAAATCAAACAAAGAAGGTATTGTTTATTCTGAAGAAATTAAAGGTGAGCCAGAAGTTGTTTATAAGAGAATACCGATCACAATCCTTGGTAAAGGTCAGGAACTGGAAATCATCGCAACACCAAAAGTGGGAAAAGGAAGTGAACATGCTAAGTTTACACCTGGATTAATGTTTTATAGAAATGTTGTAGAAATAACAACAGATAAAAGTCTGTATGACGACATAAAAAAAGCATGCCCTAAAAGTGAGATAAAAGATAAGGGACAGAAAATAACTGTTATCGATGATAAGAAACAGGAAATTGCAGACGTTTGTGAGGGAATCGGTAAGAGGAAAGGGAAAAAAGTAGAAATCGATTACACGAATAAACTCGTAATAACTCTTGAATCTTTCGGACAGACTGGTGTTGGGGATATTTTAAAGAAATCTATTGAAATTCTAAAAAAAGATATGACCTCTATTTCAAAAAAAATAGCGAAAGCTTAGTTCTTATAGATATATTTTAAAAACCCTGTATAGTAATAGTTTTATCTGCGGGAATGCCGGAGTGGTCAAACGGGACAGGTTAAGGACCTGTTAGCTTAGTGCTTACGAGGGTTCGAATCCTTCTTCCCGCATGAACGAAGTGAGCCCTTGTAGCTCAGTCTGGATAGAGCGCTTCCCTCCTAAGGAAGAAGTCGTAGGTTCGAATCCTACC
>CAZMIN010000032.1:0-1296 GCA_964566405.1 Candidatus Woesearchaeota archaeon
TTTTCCACCGATTCTTTCAATCATCACTTCGTCGTGTTCATCTATAAATTTCTGGGCCAGATTCCCTGGAATAAAGGCAGTAACCGTTTTTCCGTTCTTCTTCAGCTGAACCTTGCAGCACTTCCTCATGGCAGAGTTTGGCTGTTTAGCTTCTTTCTGAATTTTTTGCAGGACTATCCCTTTTGCTTGGTTGGCACCTTCCAAAGGATCTGATTTAGCATAAAGACCGAGAGTTCTCACCTTGTATTTCCTGTCTTTCCATCGGAATTGCTTCCTTTTCTTTATTTGTTTCAATGCACTTTTTAATCCCATATAAACTAATTGAGAAATTGATTTTTAAAGGTTTGGTCGGGAAATTTATTATGTGGGAAGACACATCTCCTCTTTTCTTTTTAAATTATAAGTTCTACCACCATATTCAAATTTAACATCATCACTTAATACTTCAGAATTTCCGGGAGGAATAATAAATCTGATTGAATTTTTAATCTCTTCAGTATGATACATAACACCCAATTCAATCACCCCTGTTACCATATCTTGATATGCTTCAATTGTATGGAAATCACCTTGAATTGTTTCTGGTGGAAGCGCTTCAAGTGCATCAATAAAGCCCCTAACTTTATTTGCATGAATATGGTTAATTATTATTCTAGTCAAATCCATAAATTTTATAAGAAATAAACCATTTAAAAAGTTTCCTAAATAATCCTGAACTCTTTCCCAAAAAAGCCCCGAACAATCTTTTGCATTTCCTGTAATCTCTTCTTGTTTCTTCCGATGAGTGCTGCCTTGCTCGCACCAGCGCTCAGTAGAACTTCATCACCTTTAATCTCTAAGTCCTTAAATGCCACAGGATTGACAATAGAACGTATAAAGTCTTCCATGTCTTGGGTTCCTTGAGGAACAGCAACAACCCTTACTCTTTTACCAAGAATATAATTCATCTTCTTTACATTTCTTCCACCTTCTCCAATAGCCTTAGAAACAAGAGGTTTAGGAACACAGAAAACCAGTGCTTCGTTATATTTAAGACAAAAACGTGTTCTGACCTTCATAATTTTTTCAAATAGATTGAGATACCTTAGATCCTGCATGTCAAGAGTGTTCACCATTTTTGATTATAGAATTTTTAGATGTGCTTGTTTTATAAACATTTCTACAGAATTATTTATTCACACTTTCAACCACTTTCGTCTTAGCGGTTTTTTTATCGGCTTCATCTTTTTTCAGAGGACCGACAACCTTAACCAAAAGCCCGGGCAATCCCGTGCCGATAGGAACAGGCTGGTTTAA
>CAZMIN010000032.1:1306-2423 GCA_964566405.1 Candidatus Woesearchaeota archaeon
GTTTAATATGACATTTTCTATGACACTAGCTAATACATCTTTGTTACCTTTTATGCTGGCATTTACGAATTGTTTCACAGGGGTTTCGAATGTGGCTCTTGCGAGTATAGAAGACTTCTGGGCAATGATTCCTATTCTCGTAACACCTTTAACTTCCCCTGTATTTGTCATCGCGTCTGAAATTAATTTAAGATGTCTTTTATCTATATTCAGTCCCTGAGTATTCAGAACATCCTGAATTTCATTTATTATTAGTTGTCTCGCGGATTCTATCCCAAACACACTAGCAACTTCGTGCAGATCGTTAGAAATTAATTTATCAGTATTGATTTCTTTTAGGTCCATAATCTTTTTTAGACTTGTTCCAAGAGTCATAATCACAAAGTCTCGGTCTCTCTTAACAATCAAAATTTGTTTTATTCCTTTGAAACCAGAAATTATAGTATTCTTTAATTTCTCTTTTAGTTTGTATATTTCTTTGAAGTCCATCTCAGAAGCATTCAATACTATAGTATCTGCTTTTTCCTTCGCCTTGAATCCAAGGTCGTGAAGCCTATCGACGACGGTTTTTATAGAAACGTGTGTTTGTCGAAGCCCTTCCTTATCTATTTTTATCTCTATCCTTTTTTCACTGAAATCAAGATTTATTTCAGAAGCTATATCTTTCACAACAACTTCTTTTATCTTCTCTGCAAAAACTCTGGCATCTTTTTCATTATTATATTCCTTTTTCAGATATATTTCCATTTTCGGAGAAGACGGCTTTTTCCTGGCGTCAAAAATTTCTATGAGTCTTGGAAGACCCTGTGTGACTTGCATTTCTGTAATACCGGCGAAGTGGAATGTTCTTAAAACCATTTGTGTAGAGGGTTCTCCAAAAGATTGTGAAGTAATTATACCGATGGCTTCTCCTGCCTCGAGTTGCCCTCCTAAATGAAGTTTTGAAACATCTATTCCATCATCCCCGTATATAAATTGTATTATATTATTGTTACTGTCTCTTATAGTTCCGTCATATTCTTTTCTAAGATCCTGAAGAGCATTTGCCAACCTCCTATATAAATAACCAGACTTCGGAGTTCGAAGAGCAGTAACAATAATATAATACAATTTATAT
>CAZMIN010000032.1:2433-7052 GCA_964566405.1 Candidatus Woesearchaeota archaeon
GAGCAGTATCCATTAATGAAGACCTCCCTGTCATTGATTGGAAAAAGAATTCATCTGGCCTCAAACCTCTTATGAAAGGACTTCGAATAAATCCTTTTGCTTCAGGAGAAATATCCCCTTTCTTAAAGAAAGATAGTGTTCTGTCGTTATAACCTATGTCGATTCTCTTTCCTTCTAAATCTTGCTGACCAACACAACATGCCATCTGTGTAATATTCAATATGTTTCCTCCACCACCAGATCTTATCATATGCGTAACCGGATTGTCTTCTGGGAATTCTTTCTTAACAATCTCTCCTATCTTTGTTCTAACCTCGTTTAGAACCCTCAGAATCTTTATTTCTCTAGATTCTTCCCTGGTCTTACCTTGAATTACTTCTAATGTTCCCTGATTATAAGAATCTATTATACTCTTTGTCTTGTCTTCTGCTCTATTGATTATCTCCTCACCCATTGCAACCACCCTGTCTTCAACATCCAAATCCTCAACAGAGATAGTTATACCTCTTTCTGTAAGATAGTTCTTACCTAGATTAAAAGCCTTCTTGACTGTCTCAAAAGCAACTGTCCTCCCTTTCTTTTTATCTAGCTCTTTCACGAGTTCCCCTCCCTCATCACCGAAAACATTTTTATCTATAATCCCCTCGATTATCTCCCCATCTTTAATCGTCAGAGAATCGTTCGAGAAATCAATCTTAGGCAATATTTTAGAAAATATATCTGTTCCAGAAACAGTCTTTTTTGAAAATTGGTGTTTTACCCCTGCCTGATATAAAATCTGATTAGCCTCTTCCCTAGGAAATTCCTCCAATCCCAAAAGATAACCACCAGTGATGGCATCCCCTATACAACCTATCCAGTTTGTGTTATTCTTAGGAGAGATTAAATTTTTCTTGACTTCCAGAAGCGTCTTTGCCTCTGCCCTAGCTTCTTCTGTCTGGGGGGAGTGTATATTCATCTCATCACCATCAAAGTCAGCGTTGTAAGGGGTTGCGACAGCAGGATGCAACCTAAAAGTTCTTCCACGCAATACCTTTACATAATGAGCCATTAGGCTTCCCCTGTGCAGGCTCGGGTGTCTGTTGAAAAGAACTATATCTCCATTCTGAAGATGTCTTTCCACCTGGTATCCCGGAGCTAACTCACTTATGATTTCTTCTTTAAGCTCGAGAGTTATCTTCTTTCTTTTTCCGTCAGGCCTTATTATATAATTTGCACCAGGATATTCGCTTCCTTTTTCAACAAGTCCTTTTAATTTATCAATATTAATATCATTCACAGTCTCAGCAACAGTGACTACCGTGGCTATTTCATAAGGAACTCCCACCTCATTAATATTTATTGAAGGGTCTGGAGAAATAACTGTTCTTCCAGAATAATTTACTCTTTTCCCAGCCAAATTTTTCCTGATTCTTCCTTCTTTTCCTTTTATCCTTTCTGATATTGTTTTCAGTGGCTGCCCACTTCTGTGTCTCGCGGGCGGAATTCTCGCAACAGTATTATCAAAGAAAGTAGTTATATGGAACTGGAGCAAATCCCACAAATCTTCTATGATAACTTCGGGAGCTCCTGCATTCAGATTCTCCCATAATCTTTGGTTAGCCCTTATTATATCAGAAAGTTTGTGTGTTAAATCATCCTCGCTTCTCTCCCCTGATTCAAGAATAATACTGGGTCTCACAGTTACAGGAGGAACCAAGAGAGCTGTTAAAACAGCCCATTCAGGCCTGAAATTCTTGGGATTGAATGCAATCTTCATTAATTCTTCATCTGGAATACCAACGAGACGCTCTCTTATATCTGTAGGGAACAACCGAATCCTTCCTTTATAGAAGGTAGTTGGTTTATCGAGTTTAATCTTTTCCTGTGGTGTCAGACAATGGGGACATTTCTTGGTATCCTTCGCCTTTTTTATTCTCTGACTCGGAGAATTTTTCTCTAAATCTTTGTCAGCCAGCATTAATTTTCCGCATTCAGAACAAAAACACCTGAGACTCAATTCAATGACTGGAACATATTTTAGATGTATGACAGATCTTGCGAGATCTATGCTTCCGGGGTGACCCAGACATTCTTTCAATCTTCCACCACAAGTCCTACAACGAACACCAGGATCTATAGCACCCAATCTCAAATCCATCAATCCACCGTCGACAGGATAGCCATCTATATCATAAAGCTCTGGAGTGACTATCTTTGCGACAGATAGTTTCTTTATCTTTTCAGGACTTAGAAGAGAAAATCCTATGCTCTTTATCTTTTTTCTTATGTATTTCATTTTATTCGTATTTATTTTTCAACCCAAAGTTCGTATGAATATGCAATCCCTGCAATTCTTCGATTAATAGTTTAAATGCATATGAAACTTCCACAGATTCGACATCTTCGCTGTGGCATATAGGACACATTATCTTATTTCTTATGGTGTCGTCTATTGCAATTGCCCCACATTTGGTACATATAGGAAGAGTTACCTTGTCTGAATCATATCTCTCTTTTAACAAGAGTGATGCTCCATGCGCAACGAGTGCCTGCTGTTCCATTTCTCCTAATCTAAGTGCACCACCCCTCGATCTTCCCTCGACAGGTTGTCTTGTCAGCAGAGCAACTTTTCCAGAAGCTCTTCCATGTAACTTGTTACCAACCATATATTTTAATTTCAGATAATACAGATCTCCAATAAATATTCTTGCGGTCATTCTCTTCCCTGTGATTCCATTATACATTGTTTCTTTTCCATCATATCTAAATCCTAATTCTTCGAGCTGTGATTCTAACTCTTTTTTATTTGCCCCAGAGAAGGAAGTCCCGTCGATAATTTCTCCTTTTAGGCATCCAACTTTTCCAGCCAGCAATTCCAGAAGATACCCCACAGTCATTCGACTAGGGAGACCGTGCGGATTGAATATCACATCTGGTCTCATTCCTTTAGATGTAAACGGAACATCTTCTTCATCAATAACCATTCCAATGACACCCTTTTGACCATAAGGTGTAGAATATTTATCTCCAAGCTCAGGAATTCTCTGATCTCTTGTTTTAACCCGGACAATCTTGTTTCCATCCTCATCTTCTGAAATAAATACAGCTTCCACAATTCCTTTTTCCTCTTGTTTCATTGTTACACTGGATTCTTTTTTTGTCCTAACAGATATTTCTCTTGCTTCTGATAAGAATTTTGGAGGAGACATCTTTCCTATGAGAACTTCACCCTCACCAACTTCTGCCTCAGGGTAGACTAATCCATCTGCTTCTAGGAATCTATAACTCGATTCTGTCTTATATCCGGAAGCATCTTTTTCAGGAATCATAATTTCATCCTTCAAACCACCTGCATAATTCATTTCTATAGCAAAATAAGGCCTGAAATAAAAGCTTCTTCCAACACCTCTGTCCAGACTTCCTTTATTGAAGACGAGCGCATCTTCCATGTTGTATCCTTCGTAAGTCATTATAGCGACGACAAGGTTTTGTCCTGCAGGATATGTGTTTAAGGTATCATATACAAAGCTTCGAACAATAGGTTTTTGAGGATATTGTAATATACTCACATCTGTGTCTAATCTCGATAAATAATTTGCAGAATATAGTCCAAGGGCTTGTTTGTAGCTCTTGGTTCCTTTGATTAATTTTGATGTGGAATTGTGGTTTCCATAAGGAGTAATACTAGAAATAACACCAAACACGTCTGTTTCATCTATCTCTAAATGAGTATGTTCGGGCGTGATTTCTTCTTCGTAGAGTGCGACCAAAGCATTTTCTTCTTCAGATGCATCCAGATATTCGATTATCCCTTGTGTTATAAGATCCTTCCACTTCATGTTCCCTTGCTCTAACTGAACCAAATGCTCGTTCTTTAATCTTGGAATGCCTCTCTCGACAATTATCAAAGGCCTCAGGACTCTTCCGGGTTCTGTAGAAATTATAATGTTCTGAAAATAAGGGTCGTTTCTTACATTCAACTGTATAGGAAGTTCTCCATCCCTTCTCTTTTCTCTTATTTCCTTAACAAATTCATCAGGATTTTTTACACTTCCTACGAATCTTCCGTTGAAAAATATCTCTCTTCCTTCTAACCCTTCTTTATCGAGTCCTTGGGATTCTAAATCTCTTAGGAATTTTCCTTCTTCAAGACCTGTTCCTGTAGACACCTGGCTTAAGATTGCAAGATTTTTTCTAAGACCGATTTCTGTTCCTTCAGGAGTCTCGATAGGACAGAACCTTCCATAGTGTGTTGGATGGAGAGTTCTTGCCGCAAAATTTTCCTGATCACTCGGAAGCATGCTCGATACTCTCTGTAATTGTGAAATCGTTGCCAGATAATTCGTCTTGTCCATATTTTGGGTTATACCGCTTCTCTCCCCTGTCCAACTTCCTGTCGCGATTGCAGATTCCATTCTATGAGAGAAAAGGGTGGACTTTGCGATTATTTTTATAGAGAAAAATTTCTTTCTCTTAGATGATTTTTGCAGAGAATATTGAATATCCCTAATTAAAATTCCAAGATTAACCCTGAATAATGTTGCGAGCAAATCACCCGACAAACGAACCCTTTTATTCGCATAGTGGTCCTTGTCTGTCCTTAATTGGGGATTTTCTTTTGCAAGCAGAAATTGTTT
>CAZMIN010000033.1:0-6548 GCA_964566405.1 Candidatus Woesearchaeota archaeon
CCCTTAACAGGAGACTATTCCTTACAGTTCCATATGGTGTTGAATCAGGAGTCTATGCTCTTGAAGTAGAAGTAGAAAACGACGACACAACTTCTAGCGAGGTTGTTCAGGTTGTTATAGACAACGCGTTCTCTGCAGGTAACTTCATTGTTTCAGGCAACAGTCTATTGATTGTTAACCCTACAAACGATGTTGTTGTTTACAGACTAGTTCCCGAGTCTACAAGTCAAGTTTCAGTTAGCCTTGACCAGAGCCTTGTTGCTGTTCCTGCCGGAGCAAGCAAGATGGTTACAGTTGATGCAAAAGCACAAACTGCTGGAACATTCACATACTCTGTTAATATTTTCGATGTTAACGGAAATCTGGTTGACTCTGTAAGCTTCACTACAAGTGAAACTGGAAGAGATGCTACAAGTCCAATAGTTGTCTTGACAATAATCCTTGCAATAATTTTTGTTGTATTGCTTGTTGTTCTGATAGTTTTGATTGGAAAGAAACCTGAAAAAGCAGAAGATTTCGGAGAAAGTTACTACTAATTTTTCTTTTTTTAACTTTCTTATTTTTTTTATTTTATTATTTTATTATTTTATTGACTAGCTGGGGGTGCGCCCTTTCTGGGAGTTAATTTTATATAACATATTTGATTCTTTGTGATAATGAGAGATTAAAATGATATTGACAAAAAAAGAAGTAATTAAAGTATCTTCCGTATATAATTTAGGAAATGTTAGAAATATTAAATACATTCTAGGGGGAATGATTAATTATAATTTTTTTCTAAAAACTAATAAAGGAAATTATATTGTGAGAAAGCTGGGCTATAAACAAGGCAGTTGGCAAATGAATAAAAAAGAACTTGAATTTGGGGTTCTTGATTATTTGAAGGAAAAGAAATTTCCATATAAGATACCTTGTTTCCTAAAAAATAAAAATGGGAATTATGTCTCTAAGATTTACGGAAATTTATTCGAAGTTTATGAAAGAATTCCTGGTAGAAAAATTGTTAATTTAAACAATAAACAGCTAAAAGAAATGGTTAAGGCATTAGCTATTTATCATAAAATAATAAAGAATTTCCATGTTAAAAAGAAATTTAGTCGGGCAGATGATAACAAATGGATGCTTGAAAAATATTCTTTCCTGAGAAAGGTTAAACCAAAAAATAAAGTAGATAAATTAATGCTTAAACATCTGGATTTTTTTGAAAATTTACTAAAAAAGTCATTGAAAATTGATATACAACAAAATGTTCTAATGACCCATTCTGATTTTAGTGCTTGGAATTTATTATGGAAAGAAGATAAATTGGTGGGTATTCTTGATTTCGAGAATCTTTCTTATAGACCCAGAGTTTTTGATATAGCTTATATGTGGGATGATAAGAGAAATAAAATTATTGTTGATACATATCGTAAATATAAATCATTATCTAAAAAAGAAGAAAATAATATTATTATTTTCAAACTATTATCCTCTTGTAATATGTTTTGGTGGTCTTATTTCGGTATGAAAAAAAGACCGGAATTAAGATATGGTTGGCTTTTAAGAACCATAAGGAATGCTAAAAAATATGAAGATATGTGGAATAAGGAGTTCTAGAAAATTAATTCAACGCCCTTTCTGGGAGTTAATTTCTTTTATAATAATGTTTAAAAAGGCATAGATATGAAATTGACTATGGAAATTAGTGCAGAAAAAATTGCAGATATAACAGAAATCTATCATGCAATACAGGTTGAGCAGGCAAATCTTAATCGTACTGACTATGAAGGCCCAAATGCAAGAGAGGGAGAATCTATAGCTGCTAAGAGATTACTCTTTGAACTAATTCCTCACTATAGAAAAATTACTCCGCCTGAAGTTCAAGATTATTTAAATCTTGATTTGGCAGGACTTGAAAAAACGTGTCGAGCATCTCTTGGTTGATGAGATAATTTTATATAAAATTATTTAAATCTCATAAGACAGAAGGGGTGTTAGTTTCTAAAGGATATAAATCTCTAGATAAATTACTTGGCTGCTACTTAACTCTATTCAATAAAAGGCACGAATACAAATCCCGAGATTTCTTATTCTCTAATGTAAAAATATCCCAAACAGTTCTCTGGTATATTGCTAAGATTTCTCGTATAAATTTCTCCAACAGACTCCACAGAAGGATCTATCCAAAGATCATTACATACTATAGGGACACCATCATCTGACCCATCTATTTTTAATGCCCTAGAGAGATTTCCAGGACCATGCACGAGCTGTCTTTCTTTCCCCCACTGAAAAAAAGCACCAATAAGAGTAACGCAAGAAGGCACCCCTTCAGATTCTGTTGCAATATCAATTAAATGCTTTCCGTATTTGGTACTAACACCGATTATTCCTGGTCCATAATAAGCTACATCAGAAACACTATCTGCCTCTCCCTTATAGGCTGCTACTTCTTGTATCCTTCCACGAATTTCTCTTCTACTTGGTAATACACGAACTAAGTTCATCCCCAACAAACCTTTTGCTACATCTGTTGGCTCTTGCATAAAAAAGTCTGTTGGAAGTTTTTCTCTTAAAGCAACCTTTTGTCTCATGTCTACCCAAGAACTTTTTTCCCTATTTAAAGGTTCTCCTACATACGTGCTGAGAACTCTTTCGAATAATTTTCTCTCTATCATTCCGCACCCTCCACATATGTTTCCAGCATTCCTTCGAGTTGCTGTCTTTCAGATGGAAGTCCCTGGCGTTGTCTTAATAATTCTCTAAATTTTCGAAATCCCCCATAATATCTGTAGATGGCTGATGATAATGAAGAACATCTCATTTTTTTAAGTTCTCTTTCTGAAGGTAATTCTTCAAAACCATGTCTTTGCATTATTTCTTCTGCTTGTTTTATAGCATATTCTGGATCTTTCCAAGTGTTATCTTTTCTTCTTATCTGTTGTTGTCCTAAAATTTTTCTGAACTTGTAAAAACCACCATGATATTTTTGAATAGCAGCACCTAGAGAGGAGTAATTCAACTTATTCAGAGTCCAAACTCCAGGAAGTGTATCAAACCCATGTTCTTTCATAAAATCTTCTGTAGCCTTCAAGGTATAATCTAGATTTCTCCAAATTCCCACCTCTGCACGAATATTTTCTTCGCCAAGTTTTTTTCTAAACTTAGTCATCCCTCCGTGATATTGGCCAATAGCAAAAGCTAAAGAAGAATAACCAGCATTATGGAGAGAATTAAAACTTGGTAATGTATCAGCGTTAAGTTCTTCCATTACTTCTCGTGCGCGTTGTATAGCATAATCTTCATTTTGCCATAATCCAGGCTCCACTTTTCGTTGTTCTTCTCCCATTAACTCCCTAAATTTACGAAACCCCCCATGATGTGTGGAAATAGCCGATGACAAATCATAACGACCTAATTTCTGTAATTGTACTTGTGAAGGAATAAAATCAAATCTATGTTCCTCCATTATTTTTCTAATTTCCTTCTTTATAACATCCAAATCTTGTAAATCAGCCTTTGCTTCTGGGATATTTTCTCCTAATAATAATCTGATTTTTGCGAAACCACCATGATATTCGCATGTAGATGTAACAAGACTAGAGTGACCAAGCTTTGATAACTCTCTCGGAGAAGGAAGCGTATCAAACCCATATTCACTCTTAATAAATTCAGCTTCTAAAATAACGTTGCAAATATCCTTCCAATATCCTTTTGGTTTTCTATTAGAAGTTGATAGATCAAATCTTCTCCTAACATTTTCTACTCCGCCATGGTATTTCAAAATAGCAGCTTCAATGTGTGTTAGATTTTTTTCTCTTAACTCTTCTTTATTTGGTAATCGGCCTAGTTCTTCAACAAACGGCCTTAATTCTCTTTCCAAATTTCTCCACTCTTGCCAGTAACCCTGGGGTCTCACTCCTAATTCATAACCTAATTTTAATTTTACTTCATTAATGCCTCCATGATATTTTGCTATTCCATAAAGTAAATCAAAACATCCCACGTCTTTCAATTCTTTTTGTGTTGGGAAATGTCCTAATCCTTCAATTATATCTTCTAGTCCGACCTGTATATTATCCCAAGCTTTCCAATATCCTTTTGGTTTTGTTGTTATCTCTTCACCTAAATCTTTTCTAAGTTGATAAGCTCCTCCAGGGTATCCACTTATAGCAGCCGATAAAGAAGGATATCCAAGTTCTAACTCCCTTCGCGATAAAATCTTTAAATTATGTTCCTCAAGAAACCTTCTGGCTTCTGCTAAGATATTTTCAGGTTTTTTCCAATATCTGTTTGGTTTTTTCTTAGTCATGCCACATCCTCCACATATGTTTCTAACATTCCTTCGAGTTGCTGTCTTTCAGACGGAAGTCCCTGGCGTTGTCTTAATAATTCACGGAAAAAGGGTAGACCTTTGTGGTATTTTGTGATGGCTGCGCCTAAAGAAGAATAACCTAATCTATTCAAAATCCCACCCCCTGGAAGGCTTTCAAATCCATGCTCCTGCATAAAGTTTTCTGCTTGTATAATTGTGTATTCCAAACCCCTCCACCGTCCTCTTTCAACTTGTCCGGGATTCATACCCATTAATTCCCTAAATCTACCGAATCCACCATGGTGTTTTTTTATTCCATTTACCAAACCAAAATAACCATTTCTTTGAAGCCAGTATGCAGAAGGAATTTTTCCATCTAATTCAGGGTGATCCTGAAGAACAAGTTCTACTTTGTGCTCAACAACAACCCAATCTCTATAGTGTTCATTATCTCTCTTTGTGACACTTTCTCCTAACTTCTTTCTAACTGCATTCATACCCCCATAGGTTCTGGTAATAGCTACTGCTAAACTTGATAATCCTCTAGATTGTAATTCTTTTTGATTTGGAAAATGCCTAATTTCTTCCATAACTCTAGACAATTCTCTTCGGGCATTTCCCCATTTATTCCAATAACCATTTGGTTTTCTTTGTAGAGTTTCTCCTAGTAATTTTCTAAATTTAACTATACCACCATGATGTCTATTGATAGCGTTAGTTAAACTAAAGTAACCAATTCTATTGAGAGTTTCCACACCTGGAAGATAGTCAAATCCATGTTCCTCCTTTACTCTCTCAGCTTCTTTTAATACATATTTAGGGTTTCTAAGATCTTCAGATCTGACTCTTCTTACTTCTTCTCCAAGAAGTTGTCTAAATTTAGTCATTCCTCCATAATAGCTTCCAATAGCATTTATTAGACCAGAGTATCCCATCGAAGTCAAAGTCCTTCCACTAGGTAGCATATCAAGATTATGTTTCTTCTTCAATTCCCTCGCTTGTTCTAATGCAAATTCTAAATTCTTCCATACCCTTTTTTCCCTTATCACCTGATCTTCGCCTGTTATTTCTCTAAAATTACGCATTCCGCCATGATAATTATTAATTGCCGCAACAAAATTTGAATAACCTAACTTTCTAAGAATTTGAGAACCAAGAAGCATATCAAACCCATGCTCACCCTTAATAAATTCTGCTTCTAAAACAACATTACAAGGATCTTGCCAATATCCTTTAGATTTCTCTCTTTGCTCTTGACCCAATCTTTCCCTGAATTTCCTCATGCCTCCATGATAGCTATATATCCCCGAACCTAAGGCAGATTCCCCAAGTTCATTTAAGATTTTCATTCCAGGAAGAGCGTCAAATCCATTTTCTTTCATTACTCTTTCAGCTTCTTCTATTACATTTGCTTCACTCTCCCAATATCCATTCGGTTTTCTTTGTCTCATGCCACATCCCCCACATATGTTTCTAAAATTGTTTCTAATCTCTCACCCTCAGATGGTTGACCCATTCTTTCTCTAACTTTAAGAAATCCTCCATAGTATTTTGTTATTGCCATACGAAGACCACCACTGACTTCCTCTGATGTAGGGAAATGTCCTAGTTCTTCTATTAATCCTGCTAATTCTATTCCCACATTATTCCATTCTTGCCAATACCCTGCTGGTTTTTTTATAGGGTCATATCCCATTCTTTCCCTTACATGACTTATTCCTCCATGATGGTTGTTTAATGCCAGAGGTAACCCACTAAGATTATTTTCATAAAGCTCTTTTTGTGTTGGAAAATGTTCTATATCCTCTATAACTTCTTGTAATGCCCTTTCAACATTGCTCCATTTTTTCCAATAACCGCTGGGTCTTTGAGTATCTTTGTGACCCATCTTTTCCCTAACCATTGTTGTTCCTCCGTGGTCTCTTCCTATAGCTTTTGCTAAACCATTTCCGCTTAATCTTCTAAATTCTGCATATGAAGGAAAATGTCCTAGTTCTTCGGTTAATCTTGTTAGTTCTTCTCTAACATTTTCCCAATCTTGCCAGTATCCGCTTGGTTTTCTTTCTGTCATCTTATTCTTCAATCATTGCCCTATCTCTAAGATGTTCTGGAAGTCCAGGAATCTCTCCAGGCAATGCCCTCCTTACAGTTTTTACTTTTTTTCCTCTTCTTCTCCTTCTAGGACCACTGTTATCGACGAGTATTGGCTCAGCTAAATCAGGTTCTGGCCAACTTTGTTTTTGTGGTTCAC
>CAZMIN010000034.1:0-2414 GCA_964566405.1 Candidatus Woesearchaeota archaeon
TCTCCATCATCAGACCAAAACCAATTATCTCCCGAATAACCATAATACAAGTTTCCCCCTCCCCTTCCGTCTTTAAATTCAAAGACAGGATAAAAAATCCCTATGTTTCTTATTTCACGAGAAGCTTCTTTAAGGAATTCATCGAAATCTTCAACAGTGCCAATACTATCTACCACGTCTTCTAGTTGTGTTAGTGCAGGAGGTACATAAAGACCCATGGCTAATTCCTTATAAGCATTCCCTCTGAGAAGATTAAGATGTCCTCTTTGGTTGCTGAAAAAAACAGTTTCATACTTTTCATCTATTGTGCTTATTCTTTCCTGCGTGTCTTTAGATTCAATTTCAGAAACAAGGGCTTCGAAGTTCTCCACATAACCACCTTCATTTAAAAGAGTGTTTAAATAATCATCAGTAATATCCCCAACAACTTTATCCTCTATATTTGTGTTTCTTATCGTGCTTCTGACAGAGTCTGTATCGAGCCAGCATTTCATATTCGGATCTCCGCAATATCCGACTTCTCTCCACCTCGCCTTCACTTCCTCCTCTGGAGAAGCAGCTTCTGTGTTCTGTCCAGGGTTATGTGTTGCACAAATCCTTGTAATTCCTCTGTTATAGATTGCCGGATCGATTGCTTCTCCCGCACCTGCCTGAACACCTGCATAAGGTTCAAGCGCTTGCAAAGGATTCAGCAAAGGAAATATGTTTGGTGTTCCTGAAATACATTCAACCTCACCTTTAATATCTGTTTGGTCTGCCTGAGAAGCCACATATTGCTCTGTAATATAATTTATTCCAAACTCTGTCGTAACTTGTTTGAATCCGCACTCTTCATTACCATTAACCACAATACATAATTCTTGATAACCAGAAGGAGCAGTGAAATCCCGCGTATCTGTCGCATACTCTCCTGCCTGAATTACGTCTTGTGCAACAATTCTTCTTAATGCAGTGTCCTGGAAGAACGAACTTCCAGAGCCTCTAAGGTAAACCTGATAATAAGCAGGAAAATCTTCTCCTGCATAGATGTGATAAAAGACTTTGTAATGCGAAATTGGGGGGTTTGTCGCCGAAGTAAAAGGAATTTCATCGAACCTTCCATAAAATTGTACGGGCACGTCTGGCTGTGTCAAAGCATCAAAAAAGTTTCCTCCTTCTGGCCCTGCCAGTGAAATCCAGTTTCTGCAGAGTTCACTACCAACAGTTTCTGCAGATCTCGCCTGAAAAGCCTGGAAAGAATTCGCAGCATAATATTGCGTGTAAAAATCAACAGAATCAGACGCACGTTGCCATGCATCCTGAACTCCAAGATACTCCCCACCACCCCTTGTATTCTGTCCGAGCGCAGAACCAATTATCTTAGGGGCTGCATATTGTCCCAAAGGAAGAAGTTGCCTCCAGAAAAACTCACATTTGTAAACACTATTTATTTCATCACAAATTCCAATATTCTGTCCTGTTTCCAAACTCGTTTGCAAACACTGTTGATAACTCTCAAGAACACTTGTATAACCTTTAAGACCCGCATGTACACCAGAAAGACAAATAGGCACCTTTACTTCGGGAAAATTAGGCAAACACAAGAAAAGGCCCCCCACCACCCCTGATTGCACCACATCACGCACAGGATATGCTCCTCCAAGGTCACACCTCGAACTCGGACACACCACAGGATCACACACATTAAAAAGTAAATTACAATCAGAAGGACTCATGAAGTCTTGGCATTGAATATCCGGAATATTTACGGCAGGTTCTCCCACATCAACACTGATACGTCCTCCACACCTGGTACTTATATCAATCCTACTAACCCCTGAACTATGTGCTTTTGAGGTTCGTGCAATTGCATTGACAGCACAAGAAACAAGCTCTGAAGCTTCGTTAGGTTCGAGTCCATAAAACTGGTTACGTGGCTGATTTGTATCCAAATTTATCAGTTGGCAAATATCATCCCTTGTTCTTGAATTAAATTCTTCTTTTCTATTTCCCCCAACATTGCAAAGAGAAAAACTTGAAATTCTTCCAGAATCATGATAGGGTGTTATAGCGCCACCCACAGGAAGGATTGATTCAACGGCAGCATACCAACCATTTTTCAAATCAAAAGGAACAATTGCAGGAAGTCCTCTGTAAGGATCTGTCTCGTAATACCTTACCTTAGGATTTTCATATTTATTTTGATAAGAAGTTTCGTCAAACATCCTGAATACCTGAATCAATCTGGTTATGCCTAAAAAGTTTGCATCATCCTCTTCAAGTTTTGTTCCGGACTCATCATAAATATTCTTTATGGTATAAGTATCGGCATTTATTGCTTCTAACTCAATAGTATATTTCTGGCGTTTAAAAACAATTAATTGAACAGGTGTTCCTGGTACAATTCCAAGCGTATTTTCAGAGCTAGCAGTTGA
>CAZMIN010000034.1:2424-6213 GCA_964566405.1 Candidatus Woesearchaeota archaeon
AGTTGAACCCCTATAGATTCCCTCTTTACCATCTCTGCTGTAATAAGCATCTACCTGTGGATTAACCACATTTCCTCGCGATTCTTCCTCAAAACTTGTCTTCACCCCCTCATTTTTAGCATTAACATAAATATCTCCCAAATCTCTCTCAATTTCCCCAAGAGCAATGTTACGGGTTATTCCATCAGGGGAATCCAAAAGTCTTGAATTTAATTGCAAGTTTCTTGCCTGGGTAACTGTAATAGTGTTTGGATTAATAGAATCAATTAGTTCTGAAACAGGTACTTGCTCATTTTCTATCATAATATTGTTAATGTTTGCATCCTGAAAACGTTCCAGGATTTCCTGATTATAATTGCTACCGACAAACTCCTGCAAAAATCCTGTTGTATTGATAATGCCTTCCCCTAAAAATCCACCCCCAATACGATGGCTTTTTTGTATCTTTTCAATCTCTTTGTTTAGTACTTCCATCGCAAGGGTTCTCTCCCTTACTGCAGCATCTATCACATCAGAATTTTCTAGAAGGCATTTATCAAAATCTCCATCATACTCTCCTTCACTCACCCTATCCCTACAAGATTCAATCCACCCTTCATCTCCCCTCATGACTGTCTGCCTCGCAATTCCCTGGCCATGAAGATTGCTGATAAAGTTTTTGAAAGTAAGCGCTGCTCCCGTGACAAAACACGCTTTCTTTAATCCAGAAACAACATTCCCAAGCTTTGTGTTTAAAGAATCCCATTTTTCGATAGTTTTATTCAGGCTCTGAATTTTGTCTTTGGTTTGTTCAGGGGAAAGTTGAATTAATCTTTTCTCAATTCCTATTTTGAACTTAAATTCTGCCTCTGTCGTAACATAATCAACATTCGGGATAACAGAAACCTTTGCTAATTTCTTGAGGTTTATTTCCTGGACAACAAACCTGTAATTGCTTCCAAAAGTTTCAGATATTCCTAAATTTAATCGCTCGTTTCTTGCGCCTGTGATTTCCGAGATTATCTTCCCCCCTACCCCCCTTGAAAAAATATTTCCCCTCAATACTATAGAATCTGATTCTGCACCAACGAGCTGGATAAACTCGTTCGTCGATTCATTCAAATAAATAAGCCCATCTTTCTTAAGCTCGAATACACTAATATTCCCGTTCGGATAATTAACAAGAACTTTTGCTCCGAATTCTTTAAATGTTGGCTCTATGATCCTATCCAAAGAAAGACTGTATGCTTTTCCAAGAATAGAAACATCTTGCACAGAACTCTCGAGACTCGAAAGCCGGTCTACCCTGGTACACTCGTCTGGAACAGGAGAATCAGAATAGCTTTCCTCGAATTCTTCGCAAAGAGACAAAGCCGTTCTTTTTTGATTTAATGCATAAGAAAGTCCTATATTTTCTAATAAGGCCTTTTCCCCAAGGGTCATCTGTTCTGTTTCAGGATATTTTCCTCCTGCAAAACTCTCAAGAAGGGTCTTATAATCTTCACCAGCCTTTTCATAATAACCTTCCACCTCTTCTTGTTGTGAAATATCACTGTCTTGTGCTCCTGCAAATCCTATTAATCCAACAGTCTTATCAATGAATTTCTCTGGCTTCTCAAAGTCAATCCTTATCAAGCTTCTTCCCTGTAAAAATCTTCTTGCGCCAGCCTCAAGTCTAGCAAAAATATTTTGACCAAAGTTAATGGCTGTTCCAACAATTCCTGTATTTGAACGAGAATCCTGAAGAGAAGAATCAAACCTTGCCATGTAGGAAATCTCAGAGTCTGTAAGTCTTTCTCTTTCTCCAGAAGGCAACGCAATTAGCCTGATGTATAAATCCTTTTCATATCCAGAATCATTAATGCTTCCAATAAACCCAAGATAAACAGACCTCCCACCCTCAACATCATAAAGCCAATCTCCGACAGAATGATTTTCAGAAGCGCCACCTATCTGTAGATTAAATCTCGGACTTATAATTAAATCAAAATTATTTCTGCCTCTTTCTTCCAAACAAGTAACCTTGACTTTCTGAGTAACTCCTTGCTTGTCTATATTCTTTATCTGGCATTTATTATTCAAGAATTCTTCTCCTCTTTTTAATTCGAGAGAATCCCCATTGACATTTAATCTAACTCTCGTACTTGGATTTTCAAGGCCATCGAGTTTTATCCTCATTCTTCCAAGACAATAATTGAATCCAGGCATTGGAAATTCATCAGAAGTTTTTCCTTTCCCCAATATATGGGTCGAAAGTTTTCTTTTCTCTCCTTCCCTGCTTGTGCCATAGGTTTCTCTGTCTGAATAAATTGAAATTACAGCCCCACCATCATTTATTTCCTCTGCTCGCAAATAACCACGACCATCCCAGAAACCATATTTCCTGAAATCATTGTCCCAATCCTTAGAACTAAGTTCGGGAAGATAATATGTTGCCCGACCAACACCGAATGCATTTTCTATATCGTATCTTAACCTTGCCGTTATGTTTCCTTCGACAAAATCAGGCATTGCAGATTCGTTTTTTTGCTGTTTTAATACAATCACGGCAGAGCCTATGTTGTCCAGAACAGGATAATCCGACAAACGCTGATCTCTTAGATTTCCAAGCGCAGCTCTTGGGGCCAGATAACCAATTCCAGAAACTTCTTTTGGAAGTTGTCCTGTAAAAGAAATCTGATCTATCGTTTTTATATCTATCAAAGGATTTAATTGTGTTGCAGTTATAGGACAAAAAACAGGAATATTTTGTTCTTCTAACAAATCGCTCCTAATAACAGAGGGGGTGCAACCAAGAGGAGAAACCTGCAAAATAAAATCCTGGCCTGCTTCACACATACTTCTATCAAACAAAGGAAAATCTGTCTGCCCAATAGAGCCTGCAAAAACAGGCGATTGTGTATAAGCTGAAAAAGACCTTGTATATTGTGCCGAGATATTTGTTAAAAGGAAAATAATTAATACAGATAGTATAAGGACAAAAATAATAAAATTAACATTACTATTAAGATTTTTTCTAATAAACACATTCTTTCTTTTTTTATTTACTGATTCTTTTTCATTCATTTTATACAAACCCCACCCAAAGGTTATTTTCTTCAAATAATAAATAATTATCCTGAAGTTGTTCAATCGTATCAGGAGAAGGCAGACTTTCCGCATCTATCGTAATAGTCCTCCCGACAGCCAACTCAGATTCTAAGATATAATGATTCTGCTTTCCTCCCCCCGCCAAAGCATTTGAAATAACTTGCTCTGGAATTTCAATATCAAAACATCTTTCCTGAGTCAGTCCAAAGACCCCTAAAACCCCTCTGGGGACTTCAATGCACTGCTCTGTTGTTGTTGATCCTATCGTGATTTCAGAATCTTCATAGATATAAACCTGAATTTCATATTGTCCTTCACTCAATTCCGCTGTTCTTTGCTCTGGGTATACTATTGTTCTAGAAGACTGGTCTGAGATAAAAGTAATCGTAGCATCACCGTTGTAAACCACACCATCCAACCTTAATTCTACATCTGTATCATAAAGTTTATCCAGAATAACATCTACACTTCCTTGTGAAACTGTTGAAAATAGATACCTGGCATCCACAAATCCTTCTGCACTTGCCACAATATATCCATTGACGCATTGTGGAAATTCTTCTGAAATTTGTCCATCCTGTGTCCGACCTATATTACACTTATTTGAAAAACATTCGTAAGAAATATATGCTTCCACAGGGTTTAAGCTCGTATCATAAGTTCTCACATTAATGTTTGTATTCTTATATTTACACAATTCTGGAACAGCTGTTTCAACAG
>CAZMIN010000035.1:0-6005 GCA_964566405.1 Candidatus Woesearchaeota archaeon
TGGATCCATCGATTAAAAAACTCAACAACCCTGCGGCAAAAGGATTTATCATCTTGTTCTGAATAAATAATGGAAGAGTCCACGGTTCTTCCCTGTGTCTTCGAATAGCATATGCAAGACCATCTGGAGAAAGAGGTCTCTGAATTATAGAAATTCTTGCACGAATCTTCCCAATCTCTAACTGTGTATCTAAAATAGGATTTGCCTCGTCAAGAGGTCTTCCGGAAATCATCCTAAATTTAGCAGCCCAGGAATTTACATCTTCCTGGCTAGGAATGATATTCGTCAGACACTCATCGTAATCCTGGTGTTTAACAAAAATAGGAATCATAGATATTGGCGCATTGAGGGAAATATCTTGAAGTTTTTTATCCTTGAGCAAGACCTCTATAAGACCAAAACCTATCGTATGTCGAACAAGAATAGTTGCAAGTTTGTTTAAATCAGCATAACTGAGTTTGATTCCTTTGTTCTGCGCAAGATCCTGCAACAAGTCACGGGAAATATTGAAAAAAACTTGCCTCGTCCTCTCTGTATCTGTAAATTCTTCTGCTTTTGGCTGGTGTTCTATCAAAACTCCTCTCGCAAGATTTAGGAGCATGTTGTGGTCCTCACCAAGGGTGTTTTCAGGAGGCGCCAGATGATAGATTAATTTTGGCTCATCCTTCTTCTTCAGAATAGTGACCAGTGCAACATCATAATCTTCATTAAAAATTTTATATTGGTCCATGATTTCTGCTTCCTCAGGCAAATCAGAAACCAGCCTTGTAAAGGTAAAATTAGGAATCACATCTGCCTTGAAAATTCTGTTATAGATTTCCCTATCCCCTTTCTGATAATCATCCATATGAAGAAGAGCCTGCTGGATAAGCTTTGTTTTTTCAAGAAGCTCAAAAATTTTTTCTAGAAAACTCGTGTAATTCGTCTGGTCAGCCCTATAACCCTCACCGAGCTTATTTAAAAAAATCCTGGCTTCAATGATTATCCTCTTTAAATCAGCATAAGATGCAACAGGATCCTGCTTCAGAAGCAACAGAAATGAAAATACTTCGTTATATCTCTTGGAAAAAAATTGTTCTTGATTCGTCACCAGTTTTTCCCTGGACAAAATCTTCTCCTGCTTGACCAAAAAAACATAGAGTTGCGCAATTTCTAATAACATCGATGTTTCTGAAAAATCATAGTTATAATTTTTCTGTTGCACGAGTATTATTCTGGAAACATTGGGATTTTCTATCAACGCGTCTATTGTCCTCTCCATCACCTGTGGAAATTCAGAGATGCTTGGAGCAAAAGGAGCCCCTAAATAATTTATATAGAGCACGTCTTCACCACCTTCTCTCTTAACCTCATAGGAATATAACGGTGCCCCTTTTTGAAATTGCATTATGAATAAAAAAAGTCAGCCTAGTTTAAAATATTTTGGATAAACAAACACAACAAATTTAAACCATATTCACATTCATTTACCATGGCTGAAGAAGAGGTCGTCTATCAAGACCAATTTATGGGGGGGATGAACACAAAAATAAGAGATCTTGAAGAAAAACAAAAAATGTTGAAAGACCGTCTTCTGTTGATAGGACAAAATTTGGTAGAAACCAAGGAGAAAACCACCAATGATATTCTTGAAATTAAGAAAGATTTAGAAATAGTCAAGAGAAACATAGAAAGACTCGTCTCTTTCCTTGAAACTGTGTCTGCAGAATTCTCAAAATTTGCCAGAAAAGAAGACTTAGAAATCCTTTCAAAACAAGCCAGGATGTTCCAACCCTTAAATATTATAAGAAAAAAAGGTTTAAAAAAATAAAATGCTATATAGAATAAAATGGTAGAAGAAGGTGCTCTAAGAGGTGAAAGAACTTCTGATCAAGACATGATTGGAAGAATGAAAGAAAAAGGAGTGGCTCCTAAAGAGATTAACGACGCTCTTAATCGACAAAAAATAAAGAGTGCTGTTTCTGCAGACGCAGGGGATAACGAAGAAATGGAGGCCTCCATCATGATGCCTGAAAGACCTGTTCCATTACCCACAGAAGGAGAAGATTTAAAAGAAGAAGATCTTGCTCCACCCCAAACAAGGTTTAGAGAAAGAGATCGCTCCCCAAGAGCCATAGAAATGAGGGAAGAAGAGTATGTACCAAAGCCACAGGAAGAAACCTATGCCCCATCACAAGAATATGCTTCTCAAGAATATTCTGCACCGCAAGAATATGCCCCTCAAGAATACTATGAAGAATATACACCAGGAGCAGGAGGAATAACAGACGCAGACACGATGATTGAAATTTCAGAACAAGTTTTTTCTGAGAAAATAAAACAAATACAAAAACAAGTAGAGGAGATGACTGAATTTAGAGTTCTTGCAGAAACAAAGATAGAACACATCTCTTCAGGATTGAGAAGAATCGAAACAGTAATAGACAGATTACAGGCAGCTATTCTAGAAAAAGTCGGTGCCTATGGAAGAGGTGTAGAAGGAATAAGAAAAGAAATGTCTATGATGCAGGAATCTTTCGGAAAAATGGTCGGAAACAAGGCAAAACAATACCACACCACAATTCACACAGTAAAAAAGCCCATACACAAAACAATAAAAAAGACTTCTAGAAGAAAATAATTTTTAATTAAGATTTATTTGTTTCCAAAGAGCGCCCTCATAAAATTAGACGAAACATCTTGTGGACTTTTAGGTGGAAGCGAACTAGCAATAATAACCCCTATAATTATCAGAAAAATAGCTATGCCAATAAGCGACCCCCCATAACTCTGCAAAAAATATGAAGATTGCCACCCCAACCAGCCTACTGTCTTAACCAATACAACGATAAAGATAATTGCGGAAATTCCAAAAAAGGTATAAGTAACCCAAGTTTTATTAGGTGCAAACATCCCCATCAAAATCATCGCGACTAAAAGGATTGCCAGACCAACCCCGAGTCTAGGGAATATCTCTGAGAAAAATATAGGAACAAAATCAAACTGAAGAGCCAACAATCCAACCACTAAAGCGATAATTCCATTAATAGCCCGGTTAGATTCAAAGAGTTTTATCTGATTCATTATCCCAAAAACAAGAGCAAATATCAATAAGAAAGGAAGGACATAACTAAAGACTCCAGCCTGTTCCCAATAAGAGAGTAGATTCCCAATATCTCCCCCATAAAAACCTCCGAACTGGAAAGTCAGAATCCCATTTAACATATAAGAAGTTAATTAAGAATATTTAAATATGTTTCGAAAGACTAAGAACTCTTGGTGTTCCTCATAGCAAAAACAAGAGCGAGTACCACGACAACTACGAAAGCCACATTTGTCCAGAATTCCCCACTCCAGCCTTGGTTAAATAACAAATCTGAAGCCCCTCCTTCGATACCCATTGCCCATAGAAGAGCTATTCCAACCGCAACCACGATGACTATTCCAATAACCCATTTTAATCCTGCGTGCATATTACCAAAATCTGGCGCTTTCCCAGACACAAAACCCCAAAGCAGAAGAGCGACAAACATCACGACTATAGCGACAGTCAGAAATAATATCAGATTTCCTACAACGAGTTTGGGGAAAACAGCAGCCACAAAGATTAAACCAATCACAAAAGAAAGCAGTGCGTTCAGCTGCTTCTTGTCTTCTCCGAATAACTTTGTTTTTTCAAGAATCCCAAATACAATAAAGAATATCAGCAAGAAGGGAAGAGCAAAATTAGTGAAAATCTCGCTTTGTAGAATTGTTTCAGCCATTTTAATCTTATATCAAATCTTCCGGAATCTCTTCTAGATCAGAATCCTGGCTTGGCAAGGCAGATTTATTTATTATAAAAACATCACTAATTGCCCTGACAAACTGGTGTGGAATTATCACCCCTCTCGCACCACCAATCAGAGACGTTATACTGCCCCCAACCTTTATTCTCCATCCGTCAATTTTGTTCTCCTGCAGATTAGCTTCTTCAACTTCCCCAAAATAATCTCCAGAATCTGTATAAACTTTTGTTCCGATGACGTCTGTTATCTTCTTTACACGCATACTAAAATTTAATCAACTTTATTTAAATACTTTTCCATACTCCTCCGATATACTCATCCGAGAATATAATAAAGTTTATAAAAAATCATACCATCAAACAATCATGATAAATAAGAACGAAATTCTCGCCATAGGTGTGATAACTCTAATTCTTGCATTCACGATAAGTTTGTTAAAAAGTATGGAAGTATTTCTATATACATTATTAACAGTATTTCTGGTAATCACTATAAACTTAATCGCAAAAAAAGTTGTTGGTTTTCATTTTGGGACAGAGATAGAAGTAAAGATATGGGAAATCAAGAGATATGGATTCAAACCCAGCAGATATTTCAAAAAACCTTTTCCCGCAGGAGCTTTTTTCCCGATAATCGTTACTGCTTTTTCTTTCGGATATTTAATCTGGATGGCTTCTCTTGCTTTCGAAGTAAAAGCAAACATCTATAGAAAAGCGAAGCGTCATGGATTATATGCTTTCTCGGAAATAACAGAAGGACATATAGGGAAAATAGCCGCAGCAGGCGTTCTTGCTAACCTCGTCTTTTCCATACTCGGTTATCTAATGGGGTATCCTGATTTTGCGAGATTAAACATTTATTTCGCGTTCTTCAACATGCTGCCTTTATCAAATCTGGATGGAAATAAGATATTTTTTGGAAGTGTAGTACTCTGGAGCTTCTTGGCGTCCATCGTCTTAATAGGACTCGGTTATGTCTTTTTCCTAACATAAAACATTTAAAGAAAAGAATATAAGTAATATAATGAAAAGGGAAAAAATAGCAGGGGTTTTGGCATTACTTACATTTGTAGTTGGTTTTTTATTTTTAGATATAAGCAGTACAGGAAATACCATTTTAAATGGAACACCCTCTTTTGAAATAGGTTCCTTGGTTGGCCTGTCACTCATCGTTTGCTCTGCAATTCTTACCATTTATACTGTAAGGAAAAGATAAACCATCCTCAAAAAAAATGGAATTTTTAGAAAAGATTACCCCGAGAAGATACCAGCAAAAAATTCTGGAAACCTGTATGGAAAAGAACTGTTTAGTCGTGCTTCCCACAGGGTTAGGAAAAACACTAATCGCCCTTATGCTTACGATTGAGAGAATGAAAGAATTTCCAGGGGAAAAAGTAGTTTTTCTGGCTCCGACAAGACCTCTCGCACAACAACATTTAAATTTCTTTGAAAAACATCTTCCTGAATTATTCGGAGATATGCAGTTATTCACGGGAATGATTAAACCAGAACAGAGAAAGAAAATCTGGCAGACAGCAGACATTATTTTTTCCACACCCCAGTGTGTTGCGAACGATCTAAAGAAGAATCTCTATGATTTGAAAGACGTTTGCTTGCTTATAGAAGACGAAGCCCACAGATGTATAAGGAGCTATGATTATAACTACGTAGCACAGAGATATTCTGAAGAATCCAACAACCCGAGAATTCTGGGATTAACAGCCTCACCCGGAAGCGAAACCCACAAAATCAAAGAAATTTGTAAAAACCTCTCAATAGAAGAGGTAGAACTAAGAACAAGGGATAGCGAAGATGTAAAACCTTATCTCCAGGAATTAAAATTTGAAAAAATTATCATAGACCTGCCTCCAGAATTCATAAAAATAAGGGATGCCTTATTAAAATTATTTAACACATACATCAGCGAATTGCGAAACAGAAAAGTTCTATGGGGGCCCCAGACAAAATCAGGACTAATTAGACTCCAGAAAAAATTACAGATAAATCTAATGAGACGAGGTAAGAATTGGAACTCTATGTTGGCTATAAGCGCATGTGCTCAAGCAATAAAAGTCCAGCACGCCTTAGAACTTTTGGAAACGCAGACCATTTCTGGTTTCAATAAATATCTAAAAGAGTTATTCAGTAAAGCAGCCAAAAAAGAGAGCAGGGGTGTTGTTAGATTAGTTGCAAAGCCAGAGCTCAATTATGCTTTTGTAAAATCAAACGAACTTTTGGA
>CAZMIN010000036.1:0-4634 GCA_964566405.1 Candidatus Woesearchaeota archaeon
AAAAGAGTATATGATGGACAACACCAGGGTGGGAGAGTTACAAGCCAGGGAGAAATGGAAACCCAGAATTGAAATGAAAGTTTATCATTTAATTCCCTCTGAAAGAGGCAACTATTGCGTCTGCTCTGTTTTACAAGCTATTTTTAAGGGTCATGGGATTGAAATTTCCCAAGATGAAATTGCTGGGAGATTAACTCCTATTACAGAAAGAGCATTTTACGTTGACGATGAAAATATGGATTTGTTTATGTTGGAGATGGGGTTTGATTACACTTATTTCCCACATAATGCAACACCATTCAATGAACCAGACATGTTGTTGGGTGAAATGATTGAAAACCATGGTTTCTTAGGAGTAAACAATCATGCATACCTATTGGAAAATTTTAAAGACCCTGAGCTGACCTTAATTAATCCAGAAGATGGTTCAAGAACAAGAAAACATATTCGTGATATGCTTGTTAAGATGAGAAAAGGTAAGGGGGGTTTTGGTCTAATCAAAAAATTAGATTAAAGTATATCCTAACATATAATTATCTTTATAAAAACAGAAATATTCGTAAAACGATAAAAATGGTGGAGCAATATTTAGAACACTCGAGACAGATTCTTTCTTCAGAAAGATCAAGATTTAAATTCAACGAAAGAAGGGGTCTCGGAAGAGTTTACCTTTTTGGATATCAAAACAGGTATGACTTAGAAGATGGATTTCCTATGCTAACGACAAAAAGGGTTGGTTTTAAGACAGTTAGTCACGAATTAATCTGGTTCTTAAATGGAGAAACAAACATAAAATATCTCGTAGATAATAAAGTTCATATATGGGATGATGATGCTTTTAATTTCAATCTTGGGAGAATGGTAAGGGAAGGTATATTTCCGGAATCGTTTGCAAAGTTTTCTGAAGGATGGTTTAAGACAAAAGAGGAGTATGTTCAAAGAATAAAAGAAGATGATGAATTTGCCGAAAGATGGGGAAAACTTGGCCCTGTTTATGGCTCTCAATGGATGCACTGGCCAAAATATATTCCTGTGACTGTCGAAGGAGACCCAAGAGAATTATATATAAAAGACCCTCACGGAATAGATCAAATTGCATCTGTAATTCAGGGTATGGAAAAAAATGTTACTTCTGCTAGACATATGGTTGCTGCATGGAATCCTGAAGAAGTTCCAGATATGGCTCTTCCTCCCTGTCATACTCTTTTTCAACTTAATTCTGACGGAGAAAAATTAGATTTACAGCTCTATCAAAGGGCATGCGACATGTTTTTAGGAGTTCCATTTAATATTGCCAGTTATGCTATGCTCACGACAATTCTTGCAAAAGAAACTGGATTAAAACCAGGAGAATTTATACACACTTTTGGAGATGTTCATTTTTATACAGGGGCCGGAGATAGGGGGAGATGGTATAGAGACCATTTCGAAGATTTTAAACGAGATACCAGAGAAGCTCACAACCATGGGGCTTTAGAAGATTTGCTCGGGGTTTTGAATGAAACTCTTCCTCCAGAAGATAAAGGAAGAGAGGGTATGGATCATGTTACAGGAATTATAGAACAACTCACAAGAACCACAAAACCATTACCAAAAGTAACTATTGCAGACAGGTCTTATGATGAATTGACGATAGATGATTTTGTCCTTGAAGGTTATAATCCAGAACCCTCTATTAGAAGGGCTCTTGCTGTTTAAGAAAACTTTTATAAACACATCTAATTCTTAGATTATTATGACGAACAACGATAAAGTTAAAGAACTGAGCAATTTAGAATTTGACACTTTTATTAAAGATGAGTTAGTACTCATAGATTTTTCTGCAGACTGGTGCATGCCTTGCCTTATGATGGATCCTGTAGTAGACGAACTCAGTGATAAATTCAAAGGAAAGATAAAATTTGGAAAAGTAGATGTGGGTGAAAATCAGGAAACATCCAAGAAATTTGATGTCCTCTCTATACCGACTTTTATTTTATTCAAGAATGGAGAAATTGTAGATCAGTTCAAGGGAGCAATACCTATTGAAGAATTTGAGGATAGGTTGAAGAAATACATTTAGATTCTTAAATCTTCAAACACATCTTCAATTGTTTTTCTGCGTCTTATGGCAGAGTTGAAATAATGCTGGGATTCGTTTGTTTTTGTTCCTAAGACATATATTCTGCCTGGTTTGCCTTGTAATTTGTTTCCCCCCAAAGCAATGCCTAAATCAACATATTTTCCTTTTCCTCCGCCATCAGAAAGGTGAATAAATACATCTGAATCTAGGATTGCATCAAGCTCTCTTTCTGAAAATTCTCCAGACCGCTCAAATTTATCATAATTTCTTTCAAAGGCTCTTGTTGTCCAGTTTTCTGCAATTTCATGACCTTTTAATTTAATCATCTCTTGAATTTCTCTTACCCTGTCTTTAAAATGCCATTTGGCAGAAACATAGAATTTCATAATAAGATATATTCAAAAACGATTATTAAGTATTATTGTTCTCAAAGAAAGTCTTTTAAATCTAAACTTATTCATTGACTTATGGCTCCGTAGCTCAGCCTGGTCAGAGCACTGGACTTTTAATCCAGGTGTCGGGGGTTCAAATCCCTCCGGGGCCATTTTATCCAAGGGATTTATTCTGTTTTTTATAACCTTCAAACTTTTTTAAGGACTCATGATACAATGGCTGGCAATCTTCAGGATTTAAAAATCTCCTCTCTACTAATTCTGCACTTATACGTGAATTTTCATAGCAAACATCTGCATTATAATCAACATCCCAGTCAATTGTAACTAATTCTCTCTGGACTCCAGGAGTATGAAGGTTAACAGAAATTATTGCAGCAGGCCTATTTTGTCCTGGTTCAAGCGCTTTTCTGCACAGACCGGCCTTGACAGAACCTTGCTGGTCTCCTCTGACCAGAAGCTTGCAGCCTGCCAGATATGTTTCAAAACTTCCTTGTGAATGAAATAAATCCATAAGAGTCACTGTTTCTACAGAATTAACAGCAGGAACAATAGAGTCCATTAATGTTGCTACAGAATCCTGAAGAGAAGTATCTTGCGGAGAAACCGTCTGCAAAAGCCCTAAAAACCCCAAAGTTCCGATGTTCATACCAAATACCATCCCGAAGGTTATATAAACATTTTCTTTACTACACCGGCTTTGCACAATAAGTCATTCTTGCACAAAAAGTGGTTTAGTAAAAAGATTTAAAAATGGAGAAAAAATATAAAAATATGGCAGAAGTTATATCTCTTGTAGATAGGTTGAAGGAAAAGAATGGTAGTATTGAGTATGCACAAGGAAGATTTCCTCTATTTGAAGGTAAGGTATTAAGTGTTTCAGGAAAAGTAATGGCTGAAGGAGAAACATTCTCAATAATCGATTATATGCCTAAGGATGAAGAAGCACCAGAGCCTAATATGGTGGATGTTCTTGTTTCAGAAAGAAGAGAAAAACTTGAATCCCAACTTTCTGAGAAAGTTAAAAGAGTTTTGGTTCCTTTCTCAGTTGAACCAGAAGTTGTTAATGGATCAGACGTAAGAGGTTATATAGATGAAGTTGAAGGTCATCACTTCTACACTCTTGAAGTTTTAAAAGATGAGAGTCTTTGTCCTGGTGTAGACTTGGCAAAATTACTTGGCCCTTCAATTGGTTTGCTTCCAACAAACAAATATGGTGGCTTCAAATATATGGTTCAAATTTAAGAAGCATTCTACACAATAAGTACACTACTTTTTATGCAAACCCTACTACACCAAAACATTTATAAGGCAAAATCTGGTTTCTTTTATTATTGGGAAGTTATTAAAGCATACCATATATGCTGTAACTTATTAAATTTCCTGTAAAAAATCCCCTCCAAATGCACATTCTACAGCCAAAACACACCAAACTCAAAGAAAAAGAGGCAGAAGAGATTCTCTCAAACCTCAATATTTCTAAAGCTCAAATACCAAAAATTCTTTCTAACGATCCATCTCTTCCAGAAGACTGTGGTGTTGGTGATGTGATTAAGATTGAAAGGAGAGAACCTAAAGGTTCTGCGTCCGATAAAGATCATCCGAAAGAAGGAGATAAAATCAATCTCTATTACCGTGTCGTGGTATAAATATGAAAAACGATAAACACCTGGTAGTGAAGAAATATCTAGAAGAGCACTCTCTAGTAGAATCTAACATTACTTCTTTCAATAATTTTATCAAGAGAAGGATGCAAGAAATCGTTGACGAGATTTCAGAGAACATAAATAACGAAGATTTTGAGATAACCCTTGGAAAAATAGATATTGGAAAACCAAGAGTAATAGAGGCTGACGGAAGTTCTTCCCCTATCATGCCCTCTGATGCAAAATTCAGAAATCTTACCTATTCTGCACCCGTCACCCTTGAGCTAACTGTAAAAAAAGACGACCAGATAGATTCGGAAATTGTAGAAATCGGAAAAATCCCAATCATGGTGAAAAGCGAGTCCTGTAATACATATGGTCTTTCAAAAGAACAAACAATAGAAGAATATCACGATCCTTTAGATCCTGGAGGGTATTTCATAATCAAAGGTAACGAAAGAGTGATGGTAATGGCAGAAGACCTTGCAGAGAACCAGCCTTTTGTCGAAACAAACAACAAAGGAGAACTAACCC
>CAZMIN010000036.1:4644-5043 GCA_964566405.1 Candidatus Woesearchaeota archaeon
AACTAACCCTTAAAATGTTTTCTTCACGAGGGACTTACAGAATCCCTGCGATGATTTCAGAGAGCAAGGAAGGGATTTTTAATGTTTCTTTCAGCAAGTTCAAAGATATTCCTGCAATTGTAATCCTAAAATCTCTTGGCCTGACAAAAGAATCTGACATCCAAAAATATATTGGAAAAGAAACCGACAGCGTTATAGTTAATCTCTATGAGTTTGTAGATCTCGCGACAAAAGAAGATGCGATGATGTATATTTCTGAAAAAACAAACCTGCAGGGAACAAAGAAAGAAATCATGGACAGGGTGAAACAAAGGATAGATTCTTATCTCTTTCCACACATCGGACAAAAAAAAGAAGATCGAATAAAGAAAGCCATAACTCTTTGTAAACTGCTAAAAC
>CAZMIN010000037.1:0-4502 GCA_964566405.1 Candidatus Woesearchaeota archaeon
TTTGGTGTAAGCATGCATGACGGAATAAGTAAGATAATTAGTTTGAGGGTCTAGATTCTTCTTCCAAAATATCTCTTAACGATTCTTCAAAACAATCAATGTTTTCTAAAACATAGTGTATTCCACCTATTCCCAATCTCACGAAAAAACCAGCTGTTAGTTCACGATAATAATTCTGTAAATCAGGGTTCTCCCTGATATACTCTCTTGCTTTCTCTGGCTCCCTCCCTTCTACAAAACCTGTATGTATTTCTCTCTTGCTTCTCAAATCTTTTGGAAAATATCTTGCTAGACCATTTAGACTAAATCCTGACCTTATTGTATCAAACATCGTTTTATCTAGGGTGTCTTAATTATAAATTTTATTGTGATAACTAATATATTTAAATCCAGTCTGCCTTTCTTATTTATGAAAAAAGATCTGCTCGAAAGCCTCAAAGAACAAGGATTTTCTAGAAGAATCCTGAAAGCATTTTTAGAAGTAGAGAGGGAGAATTTTATTCCTCCAGGACTAAAGAGGGCTGCCTATGAAGATAGAGCGCTTCCTATTGGAAGAGGTCAGACAATTTCACAGCCATACACTATCGCAAGAATGCTCTCTCTGCTCAACCTAAAAAAATCACAGAAGGTTCTAGAGGCAGGATCTGGGTCAGGATATGTTCTGGCTCTTCTATCAAAGATTGTCGGAGCTAAAGGAAAGGTCTTTGGTTTGGAGTTAGTCAGTGAATTAGCTGCCAGGTCGAAAGAAAGCCTGAAACAATATAAGAACGTGAGGGTATATAGCAGAAACGCTTCTTCTGGTCTTCCAGACAAAGCCCCTTTTGATAGAATTCTCATAAGTGCCGCAGCAAAAAAAGTTCCTCAGGCTCTTCTGAATCAGCTGAAAGAAGGGGGAATTCTGGTGGCTCCTGTAGGAATCCAAGGTTCTGAACAATCTCTAGTGGTAATGAAGAGAAAGAAAGGTAAGTTTGTCACAATAAAAGAGATTCCTGGATTTGTATTTGTTCCTTTTATAGAATAAAGTTATCTTTTAAAAGTAGTTACAATAGAAATCTTTATAATAGAGCAATTATTTGGATTTTTATGACTCAAAAGACCTTTGAACAGTTGCTTCAAGGAGAGATTCAGGCAGGATATGCCTCTGCAACCAAATATTTGAGAAAGGGAAAAGTACCCTTATTACTAGCTTTAGAGGATGCTAGGAGACAGAGTGTTTCTCCTGGACTTGTAGAAAGAGCAGAAGAAAAAGGTATGCTGACAGGAGATATAAGTATGACTTATGCAGGTGCTCAGCGCATCTATGGAAAATTAAGGGATGCTCTGGAAAAAGCAGGAAGAGAACAGGGAAGAAACTATCTAGAAATTTTTGATTCTTTTGATCCAATAGCAGATCATGATCTAATAGCTACAGGCATTTTCACCCTTGTTCCTGAAGTGAGGGAAATGGTTGCTAATAAATTTGAGGGTTTATATAGGGTTGTTCTTGAGATTGGCGCTGGTAAGAGAAGAGGATATACCTTACCTATACACCACAGATACGAAAAATCAGGTGGTGTACTCCCGAGCCATTTGGAAAAACTTATTGCAGCAATACCTCCTGCACATACGAGTGAAGATGAGGAATATCAAAGAGTCTTAAGGGCGCTTTTTCGAGAAAAAGCAGAACGTGAAGTATTTCCTGTTTTTAAGGCAGATCAAGATGCTGCCTTTGAATTGTTAGAAGATCGGATTAATTCTGAAAAAAATGAAAATCTTAGAGAGACATATCATTGGCTTAGAGATACCTATATAAAATATGCAGGATTTGAAGTATCTGGAGTTAATTCTGATTTTAGAGATCCTGAAACAGGAGAGCTCGGAGTTTTGCCTTCTTTACACCAAAAAATAGGTATCTGCCGTTTGTTGGAAGAAAAAAGACTTGGTATTTTTGATGGTTGTGGTACTGGGAAAACAGCAATTGCAGCACTCGCCCAGCCCCTTATAGAAGAGATAGTTGGAAGTAAAGGAAAACCATTTAAGGTAGCTGTGGTATGTCCTAACCAGGGAAAGAAAGCATGGAAAAAAGGACTGGTTGGAGATGGAACACAACGATATCTTGCAGAACCACAAGATGTTTTAGTCATTAATAGAGATGTAAAAGATAAGTCTTTTTTAGATGATGTAAATGCTGCGAGATGGGTTATTCTAAATTACGAACAATTGACTACTAAAGTAAGAGGGACTGAAGATCTTTTTGTTGAGAGGCTTGTTGATATGGGTTTTGATTATGTAATACTTGATGAGAGCCATCATATAAAAACACAGAGGAGACTCACAGGTACAGGAATGTTAACGAGAAGTTCCGCAACACAGTTATTGGCCCGTAACGCAAAATACTTGGCATTACTAACTGCAACACCCATACCAGATAGACTAAGAGACTATGGGGTCTTATATCACCTTTTGAATCCTGAAGCACTTCCAGATCCGAGAGGTTTCGAGAAATTACACGAAAAGAATCCAAGAGTAGTCTATACTTTGTTCCTTGAAAAAACTGTCAGAAGAACATCAGAAGATATAAATGATCAATTAGATTGGGAAGAGAAAGATGTAGAACTTGATCTTGATCCCCTCCAACGTTCTGTTTATCAGCATTTGGTTGAATTTAGACCTGACAACTGGATCATGCAAGCCAGGAAAGCGCTTTTAGATCCAAGAATGGTTGATCCTGAAATCTTGAAGAGAGTAGGGCTCTTAGGAAAACTCAGTTATGAAAATTCAGCAAAATATTATACGCTTGAGAATCTCATAACTGCAAGCGATGGCCCTATCTCTAACGGAGAGAAATTTATCGTATTTTCAAGTATGTTTAGGGAAGGGGTTACCCAGTCAGAAAATGAAGAACTACGTAGAAAATATCTGGCCTTGGGTGTTAATGAGGAGTTTTCTAATGTTGGGAATCTTGAGAGGAGCATCTTAGCATATGCAATTGAAGATTTTAGCATAGATGGAATTAAGAAGAAGTTAACTCCGAAATCTAAGGATAAAAGGAAAGAGTTTGATAAAACATTTTCTAGCGCTATTGATTTATTGGTAAAAAGTAATTATCTCAGTATCCAGAATGGGAGGGCGAATGTTAGTGTGAGACCAAATGGTCCTGTTAATGAGAGAGTTAATTTGTATGAGAAGTTAGGTTTTGATGTTTCTCTCCCTGAGAGAATAAAAGCAAGGCTTAAAAAAGAATATGGCAGAGACTTTAAAATAGGAGTTATTGATGGAACAATTCTTGATATCGAAGAGCGTGAGAGAATTGTTGATGAATTGAGCGATGGTCTTACAGCTATCGTATGTACTACAGACACCGGGGGAGAAAGTTTAGATTTTACAGGAGCCTCCTATGCTTTTTTCCTTGATAGAGATTATAGTCCAACAACAGAGGAACAAGCATTAGCACGGCTTATCAGGAAAGGACAAAATAAAAAAGTGAAGGCAGCACACCTTCATGCCAGGGATACTTTAGAGGATGGGCTTATAGTTTATGTTGATAGTAAGAGGCTTGTAAGAAAAATTGCTACAGATGGGCACCCCTTAACAAAAGAAGAATTAGAATTATTAGAGGATACAGAAGGAAAGAAGTTTATACAAATGGTGAAGAGAGGGCTGGGAGGGGTTTCAATAGATGTTACGGAAGTTGGTGTTGAGAGTATTGCAGATTATCAGGTAAAAACAAGGAGAAAAGGAAGTTCACGCATAGTAGGGTTAGGAGATATTGATTGTTCTACAACAGAAGCTCAGGAAGTCATGAGATGGATAGGTAAAGATCCTTTAAATTGTTGGAAAGATCCTGAATTTGTAGAGCTCTATATGAGAACACTTCCAAACTTAGCAGTTCCGGTCATACATCAGGCTAAAATAAGTGATCTAGTAAGGAGAGCGTCTTTAGGAGAAATAGAATTTCCTAAAAAAGCTTTATCAGAAGGTTCTGGTCCTTCTCTTCTTTACGATGCTTATAAAGTTATGTCTGGCGTTCTAGAAAAACATGATCTTTCAATTCCCGAAATATGGGATAGAGATACCTCACAATTAATGCTTGATCAAGGAAGTAATCCAAATCAAGTTCTATCTTCTATGACAGGAATAGACAGTCCATTTCCTTCCGGAGAATTTGACATGGTAGACAACGAATCAATTTCTTTGCTTAAAGACCCTGATGAAGTAAAAAATTCTTTATTGGAAGCACATAGAGTCCTAAAACCAAAAGGAACCCTAGAATTGATCGTGAAGAACATGAGATTTATTGATAGATTTTATCCTGGAATGGAAAAATTAGGATTTGAACTTTTAACTAGGAAAAACGAGGGTTTTTATGTAAGTAGAGAAATGTTTAGGCGCTTAAAAAAAGAAAAAGGTGAACATTATGCAGAAGCATATTCAAACAAGTTAAATCAAACCCATGTTTTAATTGCACAGAAGCAGGGAGAACCTACCGAAGTTCCCGCAAATGATTTCTGGTTTGAAAATCT
>CAZMIN010000038.1:0-4126 GCA_964566405.1 Candidatus Woesearchaeota archaeon
AGAAGGTTCTGCCTGGTTGGGAATTGGATTCTTAAACCAGAAAAGACCTGGTGTTGTTGGGAATATTGTGGATTCTCTCTCCTTCAAGAAACCAAACGTCTATTATGCTCCTGTATTTGACGGAATAAGTGTATTTATCTATAATATGTTGTGGTGGCTTATTTTAATCAGCATCAGCGTTGCCCTGATAAACATGCTTCCAGTGGGAATCTTCGACGGAGGAAGATTCTTTTATCTGACAATGTTAGGCATTACAAAAAGTGAGAAAGCAGCGAAGAGATGGTTCCAGTTCTCAACATATTTCTTCTTGTTTTTGCTCTTCTTATTAATGGTTCTCTGGGCGTTTAGTTTTTTCTAGAATTACAAGTCAATCACACCTTCTTTTGTTAGGGCCGCAAATCTTACTCCAACAGGCAGATTAAGCAGAGCAGAAATCAGAGCCATGTGCTCTTTTCCGTCTCCGGAAGCAACACTCAGAGCAACTTCTGTGCCTGCAATTTTTCCCCTGAGTTTTTCAGAGAATTCCTCCTTAAGATCCATGAGTTTTTTATCCAGATTGATTTCAAGGAATTCGAATTCTTTTTCAGAAGTAAACTTTTTTGCAAAAGCATTTCCTATAATTGTTATTTTTTCCCATTCTCCATATTTAATCAATCCAGAAACCTGGGCCCATGTTCCTTTTCCTGTAGATAATAAAGCAATCAATTCCATGCCAAACAAAAAATCAATCCATATTTAAGAATTGTTGTGGTAAACTTTATAAACCCCTTTCATCTAAAAAAATTGTCGAATAACTACATCGTCAAAAGATATGTTCTAGGCTTTTGGCGCATAATGTAGGAGACAAGAAAAAATGGAACTCAAAGAAGATTTAAAGAAAGCTCTAGCTGAATTGAGAAAAGAAAAGGAAAGAAAGTTTGATCAGACAGTAGACTTGATCATAAATCTGCAAAAATTTAATATTAAGAAAAGTCAATTGAACCTAATTGTAAATGTTCCTTTCAAGGTTAAGGGAAAAAAAGTATGTGCATTTCTAGAATCAGAAAACAAGAATGTTAAGACGATTACAGGAGAGCAGTTCAAGAAATATTCAGACAAAAAAGAACTAAAGAAACTGGTGAAGAATTTCGATTTCTTTATTGCAGAAGGAAAATTAATGCCAAAGGTTGCTACAACTTTCGGAAGAGTTCTAGGTCCTGCAGGAAAAATGCCTTCCCCTCAGCTTGGAATTTTAATGGATGTCAATGACAAGGCCATAGAAAATCTAAAGAAGAAGATAAACAACAGCATGAAGATAAAGATTAAAGAGAGCAGCATAAAAATAGCTATCGGAAAACAGAGTATGAAAGATGAAGAAATAATTGAAAATATACTAACAGTCTATAATGCTGTTTTGAAAGATCTTCCAAGAGATAAAGAGAATATAAAAAATGTTGAAGTAAAATTTACCATGACTAAACCTCAAAAAATTAAGATAAGATAAAATGAGTGGAAAAAAATCAACCCATGTCTCTGAAGAAAAGAAAAAAATAGTCGAGGAACTCTCAGATTTGATAAAAAATAAGAGAACTATTCTAATAGCTTCTATAAAAAATATTCCCGGTTCACAATTTCAGGAGATAGTCAAGAAACTCAGGGGAAAAGCAATAGTAAAAGTTCCTAAAAAGAATTTAATATTTAGGGCGATAGATGATTCGGGGAAAGAAGCAGAGAAAAAACTGAAGGAGCAAATTACAGAGAGTGTTGCAATTCTTTTCTCTGATTTAGATAGTTTTGATCTGGCTACAGAACTAGTAAATAATAAGAGCCCCACAAAAGCCAAGGCAGGACAAGAAGCCCCTTTAGATATAGAGATACCTGTAGGCCCCACAGACCTTGTTCCAGGACCTGCGATAAGCGAACTCGGTGCATTGGGAATCCAGATTCAGATAGAGAAAGGGAAGATTACAATTAAGACGCCAAAGATAATCGCTAAAGAAGGAGAAAAAATATCTGCTGGGGCTGCAGAGCTCATGAATAAACTGGGCATAAAGCCTTTTTCTGTGGGTTTTATTCCCCTCTCTGCATTTGATACAAAAGAAGGAAAGTTATACCTAGAGATAAAGATTGATAGAGAAGAAGCGTTGAACGAATTAAAGGTCGCGTTTGGGAAGGCCCTTCCTTTCGCAGTTGAAATAGGATATCCAACAAAAGACACCATTAGCTTCTTGATTGGAAAAGCCCATATGCACGGGAAAGCCATAGAAGGCTTGAAGAAAACAGAATCAGAACCTGTAGCAGAAGAAACCCCTAGTGAAGAAGAGTCTAAAGAAAAATCAGAAACATCTGAAGAGATAGTTGAAGATATTGAGAAAAGCGGTGTTCCCGAAGAAGTAGCTAAGAAAGAGGAAAAACTTGACGAGGAAGCTATAGAAGATTTGAAGAAAACAGATTCTGAAGAAAAATCAGAAGATAATACTCAACAATTAAATGAAAAAGAAGAAAAATAAAAATGGAAAACATATATGCTGCACTTTTGTTGCATAAGTTAGGGAAAGCTATAGATGAAGAGAATGTGAAAAAAGTGGTTGCAGCTGCCGGAGCAGAAGTGGATGAATCCAAGATAAAGTCTCTGGTTGCCAGTTTGAAAGGATTGGATATAGAGAAAGAACTGGAAAGTGCTAGTTTGGTTACAGCGGCTCCCGCAGGCGGTTCAGAACCATCTGCTAAGGAAGAGAAAAAAGAAGAAAAGCCAAAAGAAGCGAAGAAAGAAGCTGCAGCAGAAGGCTTGTCTGCCTTATTCGGTTAAGAAGAAGAACCAAGGTTCTTCCACACCATCTCCTTTTTGGTGTAGCAGACCAGTCTCAATCTTTTTATAGTTCTAACACTAATTTTATTCATGCCTCAGTAGCTCAGTTAGCAGAGCGATTGATTCGTAATCAATAGGTCATGGGTGCAAATCCCATCTGAGGCTTAAATTTAGAGAAAAACGCCGTCACCAGGAATCGAACCTGGACGTCCGATAGGACCCTGGGCTCAAACCAGGTGCATTACCATTCTGCGCATGACGGCCTAATATTGAGAAGAAATCTATGTTAAAAAGCTTTCTGTTAATTAAACTAATCGCAATAATCCTTATAAATAAAAAAATATTTTAGCTAAAATGACTTCAGAAAATGTTAGGATTTTTAAAAACGCTTCGGGTAACTATGAGGCTAAATTGCCTATTCCAGGAATAAGTAGGGTTTATGGGTGTGATGAGATTAGCCTAATGAATGTACTTGCCCGAGTTATGGGCTCTCCAAATTCCTTAAAAGATGGTCATCAAAAATATGGGATTTGGTATGGGGAGGGGTTAGGATTGAGCATAGCATGTAAACAGGGTTTGGAATCAATAATTAAGCTTAGGAACCGTATTCTTGATAATTAAAGCCCTAAAACTTTTTTCCAGAAAGGTCTTTTTATTACAATAGGATTATCATCTTCATCGATGATTTCATATTTTATGACTGGTTTTTCTTTAAGCTCTGGTGCTGATTTCGCCAGTTCCTTATTAGTCTGCTCCACTGCACTCCCGACAGCTGTTTTAGTATATCCCTGGCTGAGAAGAGCCCGTTTTAGAGATTCGAGAGTATATCCTTTTTTTAGATTCTTCCTGAAATAATCTACAAGATTTCTCCTGTAACCTGTTCCTTCCATGGGAAAAATAAAACCTGGAAGTTTAAAAAATTAGTTGTGATTACTTTATCTTCACTGGTTCTTGATCATTATAGAATTTAAGGGCCTGATTCAATCGTGGCTTTGATTCTGCGTAGAGAGTCAGAATTTTCTTTCCCCTCTTAACCCTATCCCCTACTTTGGCACAGAAGAAAATTCCTGCAGATTTATCTATAGGACACCCTGCGACTTTTGCGAGAGAATTTATCTTTTTATTGTGTATCTCCACAATCTTCCCTGATTTTTTAGATAAAATGTCATGTTTAAATTCTGCCTCTTTTATTCTTCTTATATCTCCATTCTGGGCCTTTATTATCTGCTTGAATTTTTCAAATGCTTTTCCTGAAGAAAGAATCTCTCCTGCCAATTCCATTCCTTTCCCCTTTTTTGCCTTGCCAGTCATCTCCAATAGTTCTCCTGAAAGAAATAG
>CAZMIN010000039.1:0-3735 GCA_964566405.1 Candidatus Woesearchaeota archaeon
CTCATCCCTGTCGCGGATGTAACCCGGGTTCGACTCCCGGCGTGGGCGTAAAGATTATATAATTGATTTATTTCTTTGGCATATGGAATATTATACTTTATTATATTATCCTAAATTTACAGATGATAAGATTACTAAATTTAGAGAGAAACATGATAAACATAGTAATCAATGGAAGGCTCATCTTACTTTGATCTTCCCAATAAATAGTAAAGAAATTGAGGAGGAAGTTCTTATAGAACATGTTGGATCAATATTAAAAAAATGGAAGAAATTTGACATCCATTTTAAAGGACTTGAGAAATCTTGGGATCATTGGCTTTTCCTCACCTTGAAAGAAGGGAACGAGAAGATAATAAAACTTCATGATGAACTTTATACTGGACCCTTGAAAAGATTTCTAAGAGAGGATATAGAATTTATTCCGCATATAGGGATAGGAGAATTTGTAAAAAGTGAGGAATACACTGTAGTGGATCCTAAAGAATTTGAAATTGATAAAGAGAAATTTGATGAAGCTAATAAGGATACAATGAGGATAAATTTTGATTATTGGTCAAAGATAGATAAAATTATCTTGGAGAAATTTGAGGATAGTCTTAATTATGGGAGTATTGTTAAGGAGTTTGATTTATCTCCATAAATTCTCAATAAATATTCCTTATTTAAATATTATGATACTTGATTAACCCCCTAACCGACACCCCATAGCACTCGGCGTGGGCGTGCGAGTTCATTAATTAAACTCTTAATTCTTTAGCATTTAATGACAACAAAAAGACAAATTTATTCAACTAAAAGGTTAGAGAATATTAAGAAACAAAGAGGAAAATATCCTTCATTATTAAAAAAAATAATTGAAACTTCAGATATTATCCTAGAGATTCTTGATGCGCGATTTTCAAAAGAAATGAAAAATGAAGAGATTGAAAAGTTAATTAAGAATAAAGGAAAGAAGATAATTTATGTTTTGAATAAATCTGATTTGACTAGGAAGCGTGATAAGAGATTGAATCCACGAATTTTTGTTTCGTGTAAGAATCGTAAGGGAATCTCTGAATTGAGAAATAAAATTAAATCAGAAGCAGCGAAAATAAAGAAAGAAGGAAAATATAATCGTGTTCAAGTTGGAGTTATTGGATATCCTAATACTGGAAAGAGTTCTTTGATTAATCTTTTGATTGGGAAAAATTCTGCAAAAACAGGAGCAGAAGCTGGTTTCACAAAAGGGATTCAGAAATTAAGGTTAACAGAAGGAATACATTTACTAGATTCTCCAGGAGTTATTCCTACTGAGGGATATTCTATGACTGATAGGGAAAAGATTGCTCAGCATGTGAAGGTTGGGGGTAAGTCATATAGTCAAGTTAAGAATCCCGAACTTGCGCTTAACGAAATTGTAAAGAGCAATAAAAAAGAATTGGAAAGATTTTATAAGATTAAATTTGATAATGCAGAAGATTTAATTGAAAAAATTGGCAAAAAGAAAAGTTTTCTGAAAAAAGGCGGAGAAATTAATTCTGATCAAACTGCAAGAGCAATTTTAAAAGATTGGCAGATTGGCGTTATTGAAATATAATAAAATAATTCACAACTTCTTCTTCAATAACTCTGGCAATTCTATTTCATCTTTTTTTCTTTGTTCTTCTTCTGCTTTTTGTTTACAACTTGCCCAGAATTCATTTTTTTCTAAATTTGCTTTGAAATGACTTTCCCCATTTACCCTAAATTTCCAATATATTGTTTGCCCTTGAACTGTGTTTATTCTCCATGCAATTTTTTTCAAAGCTCTTTTAATTGCTCCTTTTTTTTGAGGTGATGCTTTAATATCTTTAAGTTTTGTTTCCTCTTCTTTTTTCCATTTTAAAACTTCTTCCATTTCTTCTTGAATATCATTATATTTTTCCTTAATCTCTTCTTCAGTTATTGGAGAACTCTTGTGTTGAGAATAATATTTTTGTGCCATCTTTAGTCTATGTTTGTTCAATTTAAATTGTTTTTGGAAAATATCTATAAAGGTTATGGGATAGTAGTTATATGAAACAACAATGGTACGTCTATGTTCTTGAATGTCAGGATGGTTCATATTATACTGGTGTGACGACAAATGTTGATTCTAGAATGGAAGCACATGCAGAAGGAAAAGGAAGTAAATATGTTTGTAAGAAAGGTTTCAAAAAGCTTCTTAGAGTTAAATTGTGTAAAGATAAATCTGATGCTTGTAAATGTGAGTATGCGATTAAGCAATTGCCTAGGAATGAGAAATTGAGCTGGTTTGATTGATTTTTACAAATCCTTAAATTTATAAACTCTTAAAATTGGAAATTATATAGCAAACGTGTTAGTAGGTCTTGAGCGATGTCTCGAAAGACTTATGGCTCAAGAAGAGATTTCTTGAAATTTGTTGTGAAATGAAATGGAAACATTTGCAAAACTAGGATTAGGAAAAAGTATGCTGGATGTTTTGAATGATATGGGGTTCGAAAAACCTTCAGAGATTCAGGAAAAAACAATCCCCCTAGCTTTGACTGGAAGAGATATTATTGGTGGCTCTGCAACAGGAAGCGGAAAAACTCTTGCATTCGCTTCTCCAATAATTGAAAACCTGAAACCCAACGGTCATTTACAAGCATTAATTTTAACACCCACTAGAGAACTAGCGGAACAAGTTTCCAATTCAGTAAAAAAATTCTCAAAAAATACGAACCTAAATACACTAGCCGTTTACGGTGGAACAAACATTGATACCCAGATAAGAAAAATTCCTCAAGCAGACGTTCTCGTAGGAACTCCCGGAAGAATTCTCGACCATCTAAACAGAAGAACTTTGGATTTAAGTAATGTAAAATTCCTCGTTCTAGATGAAGTAGATAAAATGTTTGATATGGGATTTAGCAGAGATGTTGAAAGAATAATAAAAGAATGCCCTAAGGAAAGACAAACAATGATGTTCTCTGCCACAGTTTCTCGAGACATGGATTACCTAGCAAAAAAATACAGTAAAGATCCTGCAGAGGTTTCTGTAGAATCATATGTAGATCCCTCAAAACTAAAACAAGTTTATTACGATGTTCCCTCCCACAAAAAATTTTCGTTGCTTGTTCATCTTTTAAAGGAAGAAAAATCTGGATTAGTTATGGTTTTTTGTAGCACAAGAAGAAACGTAGATTTCATTGCAAAAAATCTCTTGCTTTCAGGAATTCATGCAAAAGCAATTCACGGAGGCCTCGAACAAAAAAAGCGTTTACGTGTTCTGCAAGAATTCCAAAGAGGAGGCTCAGGAGTTTTAGTCTGCACAGGTATTGCTGCACGTGGTTTGGATATCAAGGGAGTTAGTCATGTCTATAACTATGATATACCCTCAGAAAGCAAAGAATATATTCATAGAATCGGAAGAACTGCAAGAGCAGGGGAAGAGGGAAAGGCAATAAGTATTCTGGTAAGTAGAGATTATGAAAATTTCAGAGCAATAACAGAAAGAGGGGAATTGAATATTAAAAATCTGAATTTACCACAACTTGAGATTGTAAGAATAAAAATTGATTCTGGCAACGAGAAACGGAGAAGATTTGGAGGAGCTAGAAGGGATTCGAGAAGAAATGGATGGAGGGGTGAAAGAAAGCCTTTTCCAAGAAGATTTAATGGGATTCAAAAAAGAAATTATGGTAGAAATCAACCGAGAAGTGGTGGAAATCTGGATAGTTCAAGAGGAAGAAGCCATGATAGTTCAAGAGG
>CAZMIN010000040.1:0-3659 GCA_964566405.1 Candidatus Woesearchaeota archaeon
TCCTTGTCTTCACCCAGGAAATAACCTGTCAACTTGCAAGCACGATTCAAGGCAACAGGAAGGACTCCTGTGACTTTCGGATCTAATGTTCCAAAATGACTGGTCTTCCTTAAACCTAATTTTTCCCTAACCAAATCAGAGACATCAAAACTCGTCGGACCAGCTGGCTTGTCTATATTTATTATCCCAAACTCCAGAAGTTCTTTCAGTAGTTTCTTTTCTTTGAGTTTTTTTATGTTGAGTGCAGATTTTTTTAACATAAAAATTATTTAGCTAATGCCTTTCTCTGTTGTCTCTTTGGTTGGTGTTTTATAGTTTTATCGCTGTGCTTCACTCTCCTTGCAGCCGCTTTTCCTAATTCTTTTGTTGCCTCTTCCCCTGCTTTGGCTTTTTCTTTTTCCTCTTTCTTTTCTTCTTCTGTCTTTTTAGGGACAACCCTTTCTTCTAATTTTTCAACAACCTTCTTCTTGCTAATGACTTCCATAGCCTTCTGTTCCCTTTTCTCTAACCTAGCTTTTTTGAATTTTAATTTATTAGACAGTTCAACAGCCTCAACTCTTATGATGTCCCCTTCTTTTACAGCTCTAACTTTGATTTTTACAGGGGGTTTTCTAATTCCCCTAAACCAGACAGATTCGTTCAATTGTTTATCAATCTTTATTTTTTTGAGATCTCTGTCTCTTATCTTCATGTGGCGAACCAAAAATTCTTTTATTGCCTTTATTGCTTTGTTTGCCCTCTTATATCTAGGAACGTTTTTCCATTTTCTTCTAAGTGGAATTATGTATTCTCTTTCGTTTTCTGGTTTTGTTTCAGGTTTCTCTGAATCGGTCACGCTTGGACGATTTTCTTCTGTTTTTGTCTTTTCTTCAGCCATTTTTATTTTTATCCGAAATGGGATTTCCTCTGTTTCCTTGGTTTAATATGAAGCTTTGTTCTTCTCCAGGACCTTCTGTGCCTTGTAATAGCAGAAGGATGAATTCTCTTTCCAATCCCATATTTCTTCAAAACAACCCAGATAGGAGCCCACTTTGTCTGTCTGCCTTTCTTTACAAGTTTTGCTTTTTTCTCTGGATTTTTTATTCCCATTATTTAATTTCCTCCAAAAATTTCTTTCCTTTCTCCGTTAATTGCCTTCCTGGTTTCCTCTCCCTGACACCCCTAATCTGTTTCATTATTTCTGTAAATCCCGCCTTGTCTGACTGCTGGAGAATCGTTCTTATTATTTTACCACCAGCTTTCCTAAACTCTTCCGGCTTATACCCTCTATTTTTCTTGCTTCCATATTTTGTTCTAAATCGATTAACACCAACGACCTTTCTTCGATATAATTGTCTGAGAATACTAGCAGCCCTCTTGTGCCAGAAATCAAGATCTTCTATAGGTCTTTCCTTTGCAGGACCTGATTTTACAAATTCTACCCATTCAGGTTTCTTAAACTCCGGAATTTTCTTCAGGGCTTCTGCTAATTTTAAGTTATATTCTTGTGTATCTAAATCATAAACCGGATTCATTTTTTGTGTAGTATTCCTTTCGGAATTAGAATCGCTTTTAGCGATTAACTAAAAATAGAGAATAAAACGTATTTATAAAGTTATTGATAGGTTGTTTGAATACACTCTGTGCAATCATAACGAAGATATCTCAAGGCCCTTTCATCTATTCCACAGAAACTCATTTCTCTTAATGTATTATCTACAAATACCCAAATATTTCTCAATGGTTCAAGAAACTCCTGTAAATCAAATTCAACGAGATAGGCCCCTTCTCTTTGCTCTGGAGCCAGACTTTCTATATGATTGATTGCTTCATCAAAACCCCCCCTATCCTCAAATCTGTGTGTAAGTCTCATAAAATTCCAAGAAAAAGTTAATTTATAAATCTATCTTCTGGCCTTCCGCCACTTCTTTATAAATATTGTGAATCCAATTATTTTTGCCGTATAGTTCTTTCCTAACTTCTCAAGGATTTCTTCAGAATATTCTTTGACTTTTTCCTTATAGTGCCCTGCACCCATTAAAACACCGATTCTTACATTCATGTGGTGCTTGAAATTATCTTCCAGCGTTTTTATGAAGTTCTCACTTATCCCGTTTTTTCCTATTTGTATTTGTGCCAGTGGTTTCATTTTGAAATTTGATTATATCTTTCTTTTTAATATTTATTGTTTTGGATTTATTTACCTTCCAGGTTCCTTTTTTCATCCAGAATTTTTTTGAAACATCTCTTCCTGTAAAAACATCAACTTTTAAGTCTTTTCGATTATCTCTCCAGGCTTGGCTGTAACTTACACAAGCTGCCCCACTAAGACTAATATCTTTTTTAGAAGGTTCTATAGGGGAATCAATTACACAAAAAGGACTTCCAGGGGCGACAGTGTGGAGTATGGTATTATCTTTTCCCTTAAATTCTTTCATAAGTTTATCATTGCTATTTTCATCTCTTCCCAAGATTATCTTTGCTCCTGATGCCGTCGTAAATTTCCTAAAATTCACCATTTTATTCCTTTCCAGAATTCGATAGCTTCTCTGAGTTCTTTGTGTGTTTTTGCATATTCTTTCAAGGTTTCTTTTTTCATAAAAGCATCTACGGCTTGTCTCATGGCTGCAGCTCCTGCAACAGTTCCTGAAGGATGTCCATGTACACCACCCCCCGCCTGGACCACGAGATCTTTTCCTAGGTTATCTATTAAAAAAGGAATGTGTATTGGATTCAAGCCACCAGAAGAAACACCAAGAACAGGTTTTATTCCCCCCCATTTCTGTTCTAACCTAAACTTTGTTTCTTTCACGTCCGTGCCTTCGATATCTTCTTTCAGTTCTTTTATTGTTTTTATATCTCCTTCTAATTTTCCGATTCCCGTTCCAATATGAATCTGGTCAACACCGATTAAGCGTGCAAAATCTCCAAGAACTATCATAGCAATACCCTGATCAGGAGACCTGTCGAAAGCAGCATGCATTGCTCTATGCGCGTGAATAGCCAACTTAAAGTTAGCTTCTCTCAGGGTTTGTAATGCAGCCCATCCAGAAGTCAGAATATCGAGCATGACATATTTTCCTCCTTGTTTCTCCACAAGTTGAGCCCTCCTCATCATTTCTTTTGTCTCTGCAGTAACATTTACCAGATAAGCCTTTTTCTCCCCTGTCTCGTTTTCTGCCCGGTCTGCCTTCTCTAAGGTTTGAGAAAGTCTTTTCTCAAATTCATTGAATTCTTGAGAAGCAAGATTTTCATCGTCTTTCACAATATCACAACCACCTTTCCAGGCTTCATAGGCTGATTGTGCATGGTCCTCTGTTATCAATCCGAGTTTTGGTTTTATTATTGTTCCAACAAGAGGCCTTGATTTAATCTTCATCATCTTCCGAATGCCTTTTATCCCATACCTTGGACCTTGAAAACTCCTTAGAATCTTTTTTGGAAAACTAACATCTTCTAAACGAAGAGATCTCACAGCCTTCATGCCAAAAATGTTCCCCGCGATGCTGGAGAGAATATTCGGAACGTTATCATATTCGAATAATTCCTGGGGATAAGCGATTTTCACCAAATCTCCCCTGATAGAAAATACCTTTGCACGAAGCTTTTTTACATAATCTTTAGAAGAACCAACCTTTGTCCATGTTCCTACACTGCTTTCTAGCGCAACTGTGTTAGCG
>CAZMIN010000041.1:0-3335 GCA_964566405.1 Candidatus Woesearchaeota archaeon
AGTTCTTCAGATAACAAATCCCTCCGCCTCTGGACTCCACCGAGAACAACCAAATCCCCTTTGACAACAGCCCTCCCCAAAAGACCCCGTCTCAGGCTTTCAGGCTCTCCCTGAACCATTATTCCTTTCTGGGCAGGAGCTATGATTATTTTTTTTGCTTCTCTTATTTCTGCAACGGAAATATTAACCATTTCTCCTATTCCTGTCTTTGCATTTTTCCTAAGAATACCATCAATTCTTATGATTCCTTCCCCGACATCTGCGGGATAAGCTCGATCTGCAATAGCGACAGTCTCCCTGTTGCCTTTAATAGAAATAACATCCCCTCTTCGAATTCCAAGGTCCCTCATTATTTCAGAGTCTATCCTAGCAATTCCTTTATACGCATCGTCCTGCTGCGCTTCAACGACCTTTAACCGAATTTCCTTTTTAGCCATTTTTATCTTTTTCTTATTTCTCCAAAATTTAGAGATAATCTGTCTACTTCTTCAAAACACAACTTAACCATATTATCCATCATCTTTTCCTGTTCTTGAATAAAAGAAACAATCTCTTTAGGAATCGATACGGTATAGCTGTTTCCAACAATTCTCATCTTAACTCTAAAATCTTTATTTTTTAGATTTATAAATTTGTTGTATTCTTGTTCATCGACGGGATGGACTATTTTTTCATTACACCCATCACATACCACCACCCTCAATAAAAATCCATTCTTGAGTAATTTAGATTTCTTCATAGTTGTGTTACATTTCCTACAAAGAATTGTATTATCAAAAATATCGCTCATTTTATATATACTTCGTGTGTATACACAAGATATACACTATTTAAAGATTTAGGTGATTAAGACAATTCTCTCGCTCCATCGATGGGATAAGATCCGTCCAACCATTCCTGACGATTCATTGGTTTTTCTCTATCTACAGTAAGACCTATGTAACAAGAAGGGCATTGTTCTCCACCCTCATATCTATACTCCAAGTATTTCTGAAGAACTCCTCCATGGAGTCCTTTTACTACTATAGTTCCCCTACATGAGACACATTTACTCTCTGCTAGTTTTATCCCAGAATCTTCCCCAGCTGTTTCAGTTGTCTTAGCTAAGTCTGTCATAACCCCCGACCTTTCTTCCATTTATAAAACTTCCTAACAAAACATTTTAAAAAGTCAAAAAGATTAAATTTCCTATGAGTGCGAAAAAAGAGGCGAAGAGTCTTTGGAAAAAATTCTGGTTTTTATTATGGAAAGATGATAGTCTAAAAGGTTGGGTCTTTTCAATAGTCTTTCTGTTTGTCTTCATAAAATTTATCTTTTTTCCTGTTCTTGGTTTTGTGGCGGGAACTTCCCTTCCTCTAGCAATCGTAGAATCCTGCAGCATGTATCACGACGGGAATCTCTTCTCTGATTCAGATTCCTGGTGGGAAAGACATGATTCTAAATATGCTAAATTTTTTATAAATAATTTGGATTTTCAGGATTTTAAATTGAGAAAAGGTTTCAATAAAGGAGATATCTTGTTCATAACAAAGGCAAACCCCGAAAAACTAGAAGAGGGAGATATAATAATCTTTCAGGCAAATCAGAGGAATCCCATAATCCACAGGATAGTGGATGTTAGAGAGGAAAATAAAGGGTTTGTTTTCTCTACAATAGGAGATAATAATCAAGGACAATTGAGTTTTGAAAAAACAATAACTTCTGACCAGCTTATAGGAAAGGCAGTAATTAAGGTGGCCCCTTATTTTGGATGGGTGAAGTTAGTATTTTATGATTGGCAAAAACCAGAATCAGAAAGAGGTTTTTGTGAAGAAAGATGATAGGAAAAGTTTTTAAACAGTGTTAGATAAAAATTAAGATGGAATTTTGTCCGAGATGTGGAGCAGTTCTAATCCAAAAGAAAAAAAAGGATGGATGTCCTAGATGTTCTTATTCTGCAAAAGGCAGAATAAAGATAAAGACTTCTGAAAAGATTAATGAAAAAAAGAAGATTGCCGTCATATCTGAAAAAGACACAGAAGTTCATCCTGTTCTCGACCAGGAGTGTAAAGAGTGCGGAAACAAGAAAGCTTATTTCTGGACCATGCAGACGAGATCTAGTGACGAAGCAGAGACTAAATTCTTCAAATGCACCAAATGTGATTTTACTTGGAGAGAATACAGATAAAGATTTTTAAACTTCTTCTAGATTATTTATTAATGGCTCTGTAGCTCAGTCTGGTCAGAGCACTGGACTCTTATGCCCAACTTTAAAAAAGTTCGGCGCTCAAAAAGAAGGCAGGGATATCCAGGTGTCGGGGGTTCAAATCCCTCCAGGGCCATTTTTAGAATATCTACAAAGTATAGAATTCATATCATCTACAACAGGGCTATCTGGGCTATATAAATTTGGGTTATATTTATCACATTCTGGTTCTGGTATTAAATCTAAATTCCTAGCTGGAGGAACACAACCACCAGAAGATAAAAGAATTGCTATTAACCCTAAACCAGCCCTTAATTTCATCAATATAAAGAAATAAACCTTTATTTAAATTTTATTGTGATTTAGTTCCTAGAAATCTCTTTCAAATTCCTCGCCAAATTAGCCCGCTTCTCAAGAACTCTCGTGACTCTGATTCTCTTCCTTCCCTTACCAGAAGGATTTGTAATAACATCTCCTGGTTTTGCAGCAATAATTTTATTCAGAAGAGACACAGGAATCTTCATTTCTTGTGGAATTCCTAATTGTCTGTGAAGCACCCCTTTCTTCAGATGGATCTTTTGAATCCATTTAATCACCATGAATAATTCAAGAATCTAAAGAATTTAAATCTTCTCAAATAACAGCATAATAAATATTAAGAGAAAACTACATTCAGGGGCGGTAGGAGAATCATCTAATCAACTTCTGTATATTCTCAATAGCGTCTGCGACTTCTTTTCCTTTCTTGGTCAGCCTTATTATTTTAATTCGCCCCTTTTTTTCAAAACTAACCAAACTCAAAATCTCTAAAGTCTGCAGAATCTTCACTGCGTGGCTATAAGTACAATCTACTTCCTTAGCCAAAATACTACCATACCTCATCCTCGTGTTCTTCTTCAAAGAAACTAGCATTAATGCCGGCTTTCTCCTAAAAAAGATATCAAAATTGTCTTTCATCTGAAGTGTGTATTTTAAAGTATATATCCAGATGGTGCCTTGCTTTTAAACCTTTCGTAAAACATATTTCATAATGTTTATTAACCAATATACCTAATCGGATTTATGGAAAAGTCAGGAAAAATAAAGATATTAGCCGTGGGAGACCTCCATGGAGACACAGGACTCGTGAAAAGGCTCGCTGAAAAGGCAA
>CAZMIN010000042.1:0-3228 GCA_964566405.1 Candidatus Woesearchaeota archaeon
TTCCGTAAACACCTGTATCGGCGGAACTCATTATACCAGCAAAAAACAATACAATTGCTAAGGGTAATAATTCAGGAGACAAAAAATTCTTTAGAGCTTCGGTAAAAACAAGTCCTGAATCTAAACCGGGAACTTGAATAGCCATAAAATTTCCAATAAGTAAAAGAAGAAAAGCGACAAATAATAGAGGAATTATGGCCAAGCCAATACCATGTTTTAATTGTCTTTCATTTTTTGCAGCATAAGCAAGTTGATATCTGTCTGCAGAAGAGAAAACACTTAAAATTCCAAACAAGAAAAAGCCTGCAGCCACCCCAAAATTTATGCTTCCTATTCCAAAACTCAATAATTCAGGTACATTACCAGAACCCACGATTCCCATGGAAACAACTATCAAGAGCAGAAAAATAATAACAGATTGAACTATATCTGTAAGAAGGACTGCCTTATATCCTGCAATAAGTATATATGTCAAAATAACAAGTGAAGTCAAGATAACTGCAAAATTGTAAGACAAAAATCCAAAATCATTGATGATTTTTCCTCCCCCAATTATTCCAACTAAACCCCATGCAAACAGAATTGCAATAGAAACAAAGTTAGAAAAATTTCCTGCACCTCTGCTTTTTGTTTTATCATGGACGAAATCTCCTATTGTATAAAATTTCTTCTTTTTTGATTCAGAATGAATTCTAGGAGATGCCCAGTAAGCAAAAATCAGATACCCAAATACTATTCCAAGAAGCATAGCGAACACCCCAATTCCATATTCATAAGCAAAACCAGTATACGCTATGAAATATCCGGCGCCGACAGCTGCCGCAAACTTTGAAGCAAATATCTGCCAACCTTTCCTGTTTCTACCACTAATCAAAAAATCTTCTTTAGATTGTTTTCTAGAAACCCACCATGAAATTATGAATAAAAAAGCAACATAAATTCCAAGATAAAGATATATATTTGATATGAACGCCACCCTAGATACCCCCCGTCATTTCTTCCAACAGAATAATTTTAATTGTTTGGGGTCAAACTCTGTTAATGTTGCGCTTATTATTACAGACTCTGAATAAATGTCTGTCTGAAGAGGGTCATTCAAAACGCAGAGATCTCCAATATTACAGATTTTTGCTTCACAAACCAAATAATTAGGAACTTTTTCATCTGGAAAATCTGTCCACGAAAGACCATCACTCCCTGGATTTACACCCAAGACATCGCTTCGAAGATCATCATCTAGCTGAATTTCTCTTAAGATAACTATCTCTGCTTCGTGGATTCTGGAGAAATCATCGTCTTTATTTTCAAATCCTTTATTCAAGACTATCAAAAAGATAATAGTAACAAGCATGATAGCTATGAATGCTTCGACAATCTTTATCCATCCCTTACGATTTTTTTCTAAAAATTGTACTTTATTATTGCTTACCATATTTTTATGTTTATGATGCCAGATACTTCGTTGGCATCGTCATCTATGTATTGAACAGGAATATCCTTCGCGTAAATACTTCTAGATACATTTATTTCTTTTGTTTTTATAACTGTTCCGTTATTATATGTAAAACTAAGTCCAAAATCAGAGTCAGAAGAAACTTTTAACAAACTTCGGGCAGTACTATAGCCTAAATCATATACCGATATTAGATTCTCCATTCTTGAGGAGAAAACATGTTCTTTTGTTTTTATGAGTCCAATAGTATAATCATCTTCAATTATACCTACACAGATAGGAGCTCCTAAAGAGCCTATCGCATCAAATTCTTCAGACACACGAACCTTCAAAAGTAATTCACTTCCACCAGTATCTATAAGCAAACCAGACCCCCCGATATATGAATCAAATTTGGTTCCAGAATCATTAATAACAATTATATTGTCATCTATTCCTGTTTTCGTTATAAAATTCATCAAAACAAAACAACCTTCACCAGGAACATCAACAAATACAGAAGCAGTGGTGAGGTCTGCAGATACTTCTGATAGAACTTCTCTCTCCAGAGAATCCAGGGGAGCTTGTTTCTCGTTTCTCGTTTCTATCGCCGGCTGAACTATGGCGTATAGAAAAAACAGAAAAGTTACAAATATCATAAATGAAATAATTACCCCTACATGTGTTCCGTTCTTGAATTTTATCATGCAGCTCCCCCGAAAAGAAGAGTGGCTCCTGTGGAAATCAGGAATGCTGTCAATACCAATGCGAAAGAATGCTTTACCCCTATTTTGATATCCCCTTCTGCAAGTTTTCCAATGACTAGTCCACTAAATAATCCTTGAATTAGAAGAAGATACAAAAAGGAATTAGCAACTTCATCAGCCGTTATAGGGGCGGCTGCCCCAAGTCCTCCGACACCCAATGTTTCTCCTGCAGGAACAATATTTGTTATTAAAGGAAGTATCTGGAATTGCATGACTAAAATAATCACTATGAAAACAAAAAATATGATGTATCCCTGAACAACAAGGGTGGATATCGCGGCCTTTCTTTCTTTCTTTAATTTATCTGCAGTGCTTACAGCCTCTGTTACAGATTCCAGTATCCCCCCAATCTCACCCCCACCCCTTTCTGCCTGACCTATCAGTACGAGTGATCTAGAAATGGTTTTGTTTCTGACATCCTTTGAAAATATCTTGAGGGCCGTATTCAGGGGAATTCCCATTGCAATCTGATTTGCCAATTTTTTTACGTTTTCACTCAAGACACCATAAGGTTTGTTTCTCACATTGATTATGCTCTTTCCGATAGGGGTTCCTGTCTTTACACTCTCTACTAAATTCCTAGAGAACTCTAAAAACATCTCTTCTTTTTCAGCAGAAATTCTGTTTTCTTTGAGTATTGTGATTACAAACGGAAATGCACCTGTTAAGATTCCTATACCCATCACAAAGAAAAAGAAACGATTGCCAATTAGAAAAAGTGAAGAGAGTATGATTGCCATAGAAATAACGATTCCTATCCAGTGTATTTTTTTTATTTCCATTTTATGTCGGTGGTTGTTTTATTTGTAAGAATGTTAAGAAGAGGATGTTGACCATTGTTACCGCTAAAACCATCACGAGCGTTATCATTCCAGGGCTTAGGCTGATTCCAAGCCCGCTTATTCGCATCATTATTAACAGAAGCATGAGAATCATCGGAGCGGCAATGACGACGCTGATATAGATATCCATAAATGTTTCTGCAGCCTTCCCTTGTTTTTCCATATCCAGCCTGTGTTCAAAGAGAAG
>CAZMIN010000043.1:0-2774 GCA_964566405.1 Candidatus Woesearchaeota archaeon
TTGAGTAACAAATAGCAGGAATTCCTATTGCAAGAGTATTAGTTAAGGAATTAAAATATGATCTTTCGGCTGTGGAAGGTACAGCATTTATATCTCTCATAAATTCTCCAACATCCGTTAATCCTTGTAAAAATTTACCAAGAACTTGATGATATCTTTGAACGTGAGCTCCTGCAAATTCCTCTGCCTGTCTTCTAACACTAGGAACATCTGAAGATAGTGGAAGCTCATACCCTTCAACATCTCTAGAACCAAATAATCTTTCAATAGCTTCTTTCGTTTTTCTCTTATTAGTTTCAAGCCATGGCTTTAATGCGCCTATATCTTCTTTTGGAATTCCAAAAATATCAATGACAGTATTAAAATCATATAATTGCCCTTTTAATTGATATTCTAAATAAGAGGCCTCCCCTTTCATCCTTCTTCCTAATTCAGATTGAATTAATTCGTCTTGATTTTTTGGGATTGTAATTTCTGGGAGGTATTCTGCAAGCCTATACATTTCAAAAGCGACTTCCCTAACTTCTGTAGTAGGCATTATTTCATATTTTTCTTCAAATTTGTTAATCTTATTTTTTCTTTCTAACAAGACTTCAGCTTTATCAACATTTTTTTGAGTCTCATCTTTTAAGTTCATTCACCTTTCTAATGATTATTGTTTATAAACTTTCCCATTCTGTTCTCACTATAGGAAAGTAACAGATAGTAAGATTTATAAATAGAGTTTTCTATGGATTTTTATGGAAAGCGAATCTAAACCATATGTAATAATCTCTAGAAATAGAGGATTAGTTATAATGTCTACTGGTGATTTGAATTTTAGAAGTTATAGAAGACATTTAGAGATATCTAAAGGGCAAAGTGATGAGGTGATATTCAGTAGGTATGGAATTAATGAAAGGGGTTTTGAACTTGCGGTTGAAGCAATAGACGAAATACATGAAAAACCATTATCAGAGGTCTCAGGAGAAGTTAGAGGTCTAATAAAAAAATTGAAAGGAGAAACACAATAAAATGTTAGGAACATTAAAGAAATTGCTTGGAATTGGGGCTGTCTGGTCTTTTACAGCATGTGCACCATCAATAAAAATGACTGAATACCCTTCAGTAGATTGGAATAGGTTAATTGCTAATGAAACCAATATCGACAAACTTTCTCATACAAGAGGAGTTATTGAAGATTTTGTTTTTGATATATTTCACGACAACGATAATAGGTGTAGACTAATTTATTTAACCTCCCCTGACAAATATTCTGTAAAATATATGAATTATCCCCTTGGTGCTGGTCCTTCCTTGGTAGTACTTCATCCAGAAGGTCTTCCTCTAAATCATCCAATGTACAATTTTACGCATCCTGATTTTTTAAATGATCTTTGTAAAAAAGTTACGGGAGAAACACAATAAAATGCTCGTAAAACAAGAACTAATAAGCAAAATCAAAGACTATTTTGATTTGAACATGTATGAGACAAAAGTCTGGTTAGCCTTGCTCGGAAAAGGTGTGGCTTCTGCAGGAGAAGTTGCAGAGATTTCCAGAGTTCCTAGATCGAGAACCTACGATGTTCTGGAGAGCCTTGAAAAGAAAGGATTCGCTATAGTAAAAATAGGAAAACCCCTAAAATATCTTGGAATTAAACCCAGAGTAATTCTCGAAAAATTAAAGAATAATGTCAGAAAAGATGCAGAAGACAGAATAGTAAGCTTGGCAAACATAAAAGAAACAGAAGAGTTCAACAAATTAGAAGAGTTATACAAGGGGGGGATAAGCCCTGTAAAGAGGGAAGACATCTCTGCGGCAATAAAAGGAAAATCAAATATTTCTAATTATGTCAGAGAAATACTTCAAAACGCAAGAAAAGAAGTAATAATCTGTACAAACGCTGAAGAGATAGATTCAAAGAAAAAACTGTTCCAGCAAACTTTTAGTATTCTCAATAAAGCCGATATAAAAGTGAAGGTGGCGTTGTCAGGAGAAGAAGCTTTAATCAAAAGACTAGAAAATGATTTTGGAATAAGGATAAAAAAAATAGATATAGATGCAAAGTTCTTCATCATAGACAGGAAAGAAATATTATTCTATCTTTCAAAAGACAAGTCTCAGGAAGACATAGCTATCTGGCTAAATTCAGAGTTCTTTTCTCAGGCTTTCGCAGCCTTATTCGAAAAAGCGATAGAGGGAAAAGGAAAATGATGACAGAATATGACTTAAGACTGTATGAAGTAGATGTGGGAGATATGTTGATGTACGTGCCAACACTGTGTGAATTGCCACGCTCTCTTGTCCAAAATGCAGGTTTGAGACTTGTCAAATTATTCAAAGATACTCCTAGGGAAGAAGCAGGAAAAGCACTCATGGTAGCAATGAAAAATAGTCATCAACCGAGAGCAGTGATTACTTCAGAAATAGAAAAAATATTATCTAAAAATTAAGATGAAATATATATTCACAAATATAAATGCTTATAAGATAAATTTTGATAATAACTTAAAATGAGAAACAAAACAAGAAATTTAGCGACACTCGCAACAGCTGCTTTGGCGAGTTTCATGCCGATGAAGAAAGCAGAAGCGCAGGTCAACGGAAGTGCAGAATATGTTCAATCAGAAAATTCTGAAAGCTCTTACGCCAGGGCAAACACATTTTATTCACTTCCTAAAGGAATAAACGGATTTACTTTTATGGAGCTTTATAGGAACGGAAGTGGATATTTTGGAAAAACATATTTGGATAAAAAAAATAGTAAGGGAATTGGCCCAAGAGTAATGGCTGT